>JAVWZM010000196.1:0-501 GCA_036661035.1 Oscillospiraceae bacterium | reverse complement strand
GCTTGAAGTTTCTTCATCTTCTATCCCTTCAGTCTCAAATCAGATATGCGCCTAGTCGGACTTCGCAGCCTTACCGAGCTTGCGACGAACCATTTCGCCTTCATAGCGGATACCTTTGCCCTTGTAAGGCTCAGGCTTGCGCCATTTACGAATATTAGCAGCTACCTGACCGACTTCTTCTTTGCTGATGCCAGAAACGATGATTTCGGTCTGGGTCGGCACTTCGAACGCAATAGAACCGGCAGGCTCTACCACAACGGGATGAGAAAAGCCAAGCTGCAGCTCCAAGTTCTTACCATTGAGAGCAGCACGATAACCGACGCCAACCAATTGCAGCTTTTTAGAGTAGCCGCTGGATACGCCTTCAACCATGTTGCTGATCAGCGTACGCGTGAGGCCATGGAAGCTCTTCGCTTCACGGCTATCATCGGGACGCTCAACAATGATCTCTTCGCCTTCTTGCTTAATCGTCATCATCTCGGGAAAGCTGCGAGTCAATTC
>JAVWZM010000195.1:0-503 GCA_036661035.1 Oscillospiraceae bacterium | reverse complement strand
GGGGGTTTGCATCATTGATTTGGACACCGTGATGCCCGGCCTCTCCATCAACGACTTTGGGGACTCCATCCGGTTCGGTGCCAACCACTGTGCCGAAGACGAGCGGGACCTCACCAAAGTGAATTTCGATTTGCCCCTCTTTGAGACCTACGCCAAAGGCTTTCTCGGCGAGGCGGGGGACATCCTCACCCCGGAGGAAAAGGCCTATATGCCTTGGGGTGCCAAACTGATGACTTTGGAATGTGGCATCCGCTTCCTCACCGATTATCTGGACGGCGACCACTATTTCGCCACCCATCGCCCGGGCCAGAACCTAGACCGCTGCCGCACCCAGTTCAAGCTGGTGGCGGACATGGAAAAGGCGTGGGACGACATGGCAGGGATTGTCATCAAGTATTCCTAAAAAAAGCTGCAAACAGCCCCGGTTCTTCCCAATTATTTTGGAAGAACCGGGGCTTATTTTTTAGAAATTTATCAGCACGTCGGCAGTGAAAGTCCCCTTT
>JAVWZM010000194.1:0-509 GCA_036661035.1 Oscillospiraceae bacterium | reverse complement strand
TAATCCGCCTATAAAGTTTGCAATAACTGTTGCCCACAATGTGCTTAAATCAGAAAGCCATAAAAGAACAACGGCAAGTATTGGGGTGCTAAGTTGCCAACGGATAAGATAAAATAAGTACTTCTTTATCAACGATATCCCTCTTGTCTATAATCTAAAATAAGCATTTGTTTTTTCTACTAAAAAAATCAAACGGCGGGTTACAAAACCCACCGTTTGAGCGTGGTGCGAGAGACGGGACTTGAACCCGTACGGGATTACCACACGCCCCTCAAACGTGCGCGTCTGCCGATTCCGCCACTCTCGCGCGACGGTGTTTATTATAGCAAATGATGTCAAAAGTGTCAATAGCTTTTCTGCACTTTTTTTACTTTTTTCAACTTTATAAAATAATTTTATTTTAACTTCTATTTATAATTATTATGTAGGCAAAATCAAGCACACGCAAGAGCTTTTTTGTGTGTGCTTATAGTAAAGAACTATGCTTCTTCCCTTTTCTTTTTCTGAAC
>JAVWZM010000193.1:0-510 GCA_036661035.1 Oscillospiraceae bacterium | reverse complement strand
CTATGAGCAACTACACCGACGATCAGGTTCTCATGTTCTCAGATGAAATCAATGCCATGCCTAGAAAGCGGCTGCGCTATCGTACCCCTGAGGAACTGTTTGAAAAACACCTCGACCAGATATATAAGCTTTAAGCCCTGATACTTTATTTTGAAAAACTGTTCAATTTGTTATTGCAATTTTCTTAAATATCAAAAGGTACTACAGCACGCTTTAATGTACCGATAAAGGAGGAAAGATTTTGAAAAAATATTATAGCAAGTTTTTGGTATGCACGGTGCCTTTGTGCTTCGCTTATAAAAGGGCGAATTTGTGCAAAGAGCAATGTGGGAGGTGGGCAAATGTTTAAAAAACGAACCGTCTATTTATGCTGTGGGTTATTGATTATCTCGGCTTTTACATCTTGCGCGGCGAAACCGCCCCAAGAAAAAATCATCTCAGACACTGTAACCACCAGCAACAGCATCTCGCTAAACGAGCCAAGTGCCGTAAGCACGGCTGAAAACAAGC
>JAVWZM010000192.1:0-511 GCA_036661035.1 Oscillospiraceae bacterium | reverse complement strand
GGCATCCTGATAGGTGGTGCGCCAGCCCAAAGCGTGGATGAGGCTCATGGCGGAACAATGCGCCCGGGTGGTGGCATTTACAAAGCGTAAGTGTTCCATGGCGCTACACCGCAGTGCCCGCAGGCTGGTTTTCCTGTTCCTTCTGGCGGGCAAGACCCCGGGCGTTGGCCAGCATCAGCTTGATGCGGTTTTCTTGGTTGATCTTTGTAGCGCCCGGGTCGTAGTCGATGGCGACGATGTTGGAGTACGGATAATCGTCCTTCAGCTTGCGAATCATCCCCTTGCCCACCACGTGGTTGGGCAGGCACCCGAAGGGCTGGGCGCAGACGATATTCAGCACCCCGGAGTGAATCAGCTCCAGCATTTCGGCGGTTAAAAGCCAGCCCTCACCCATTTTGTTGCCCTCGCCCAGATAGCCGTGGATGAGGCGGTGGAGGTCGTCAAAGGTGCCCGGGGCGGTAAACCGATTGGAGCGGTTCAGAGCGTCAATCAGTGCCCGCTGGCACTTTTT
>JAVWZM010000191.1:0-518 GCA_036661035.1 Oscillospiraceae bacterium | reverse complement strand
ATTAGTTGTTGATGATGATATTATTATTTGTCAGCACACAAAGCAAATTCTTATGGATATGTGCATGCAGGCAGAATATGTGGTATCGGGTGCAAAGGCGGTAGAAATCGTTTCCCGAAAATGGGAAAACAAAGAATATTATGATATCATTTTAGTGGATTGGAAGATGCCCGATATGGACGGCATAGCCACTGTACGTGCAATTCGTAAAATAGTAGGGCCAAACGTTACCATTATTATCATGACGGCATACGATTGGGCACCTATAGAGGCAGAAGCGAAGCAAGCCGGTGTGAATATGCTTATTTCAAAGCCACTTTTTAAAAACTCGCTTTCTTCGGCGTTTGAAAAAATATATAATAACAAAGATTGCGGCGCAGATATGATATCGCATAAAGAATATAATTTCAGCGGAAAACGTATTTTGCTTGTTGAAGACCATTTGCTGAACATAGAGGTTGCTAAAAAGTTGCTTGGCGTAAAGCATCTCAAGGTAGAAGTGGCAGAAAACGGTTTGC
>JAVWZM010000190.1:0-523 GCA_036661035.1 Oscillospiraceae bacterium | reverse complement strand
ATTTTCATCGTGATAGCAAGCATCAATTATAAATTCATCTACAATACGAACTTTACCCTTATATGGACAATTACTTTTATAGCGTTGATTGGGCTTCTCTTTTTTAGCCTTATTCGATTTATCAAATCACAGGAGGAATTACAATGGAACTTGTTATAGACAGGTTAACAAAGCAATACAAAAACAAAATTGCTGTTGATAGGTTATCTCTTACCCTTACAAGTGGTGTTTATGGTTTGCTTGGTGCCAATGGTGCAGGAAAAACAACTTTAATGCGTATGATTTGTGGCGTGTTAAAGTCCACAAGTGGCGAGGTGAAATTTAATGGAATAGATGTATCAGAAAAAAGCTATCGTGATGCACTGGGCTACTTACCGCAAGACTTTGGTTATTATCCCGAATTTTCCGCACAGGATTTTATGTACTATATGGCAAGTCTAAAGGGGCTTACAAAATCGCAAGCGAAAGTAAACACCAAAGAACTACTTGATACTGTATCATTGTCAGAGGTAGCAAAAAAGAA
>JAVWZM010000189.1:0-524 GCA_036661035.1 Oscillospiraceae bacterium | reverse complement strand
GCCTTTAACAAATATTTCTGTGGACAAACAGTCTGCTAATGCACCGTTTGCACTGACAACTGTTACTGAAATTAAATCGTTTTCCACAGGATAGCCTGTTGATATGTCAAAAATATGATGATATCTTTTGCCGTTTTCTTCAAAAAATCTCTCATAATCCCCTGTTGTCGCCATAGTTTTCCCCTGAAGTGTCACAATCCCTACATATTCATTGGCAGTTCCTCTGGGATTTCTCAATCCGAATTTAAAATCTGTTCCATCTGGCTTTTTCCCAACAACAGACAGATTTCCGCCCAATGAGGCATATCCTTTAACATTGTTTTTAATGGCGATTTCTCTCACCATATCCGCTGCCATTCCCTTGGCTATTCCACCTAAATCAATGGACATTCCAACATTTTTAAGGAATGCGGTTTTTTCACCATTGTCTTTTTCTTCAAGGATTAAATTGCTAATATTTATAAGTTTTAATGAATTTTCAATCTCATCTTCCACAGGAACTTTTGGGTTATCCCCTGTTATTC
>JAVWZM010000188.1:0-529 GCA_036661035.1 Oscillospiraceae bacterium | reverse complement strand
CGCATTGGCGACCGATGCGGGTGTAAATTTGCTGGACCCAGGCGATACGCCCGAGGAAAATGCACAATTTCTACTCTTTTTAAGCGCGATCATTGCGGTTGTGGACGATTATCAGGACATGCTCCGCATTAGCGTGGCAAGCGCGGCTAACGATCATCGCCTGGGGGGCTATGAAGCACCGCCGGCCATCATCTCCATTTTCTTGGGCGATGAGCTGAACCAAGTGATTGAGAGCATTGTGCATGAAAGCAAGTATCAAGGTCACGAGCGTTGCCAAATGAAGCTGGGCGTGCATGTACTGCCCAAATTCCCCAAGGATTCCACCGACCGCAACCGCACCTCGCCCTTTGCTTTTACGGGCAACAAATTTGAGTTCCGAAGCCTGGGCAGCTCGCAGAGCATTTCTGGCCCCAATGTGGTGCTCAACAGCGCCCTTGCGGATAGGCTGGAGCAGATGGCCAACGAGCTGGAAGCGGCGCCCGATTTTTCCATTGCTTTGGATCAGCTGATTCGCAAAACGCTAAGCGAG
>JAVWZM010000187.1:0-543 GCA_036661035.1 Oscillospiraceae bacterium | reverse complement strand
CAGCTCGACCTGCGCTGTACGCATATCCTACTGCCGCCAGGCGAAGCCGTGTACCTACAGGGCACGTTGGCTGGGTTCGATTTTTCCTTTGCAGAGCAGGCTGGGCGCATTGCGCTTGCGGAGGGCGCTGTCATGCTGTGCGGCGGGCATGTGGCTCACTGGCATGAATGGGATGATAACGAGTACTATCCCCATTGGGATCAAACCGTCGGCATCAGCACTCCGCAGGGGTATCTGCAAATGCGCCTTTACTTTTCCCAATGGGCGCGTGTGATCCAAGACAACGGCTGGCAAGGCCGCATGACGCAGGCACTTGCCGACGAGCCGCAAACGCACAACGACAAAACCTACCGCGTGCTCGCCGCCATGTGCCGCAAATTTCTGCCTGGCGTGCCCATCCTTGATGCGGTAGAAACCACCAACCTAGGCGGCGGCATCGACATCTGGATTCCAAAGCAGGACAGCTACGAAAAATGGTTGGAGGACTATCAAGCATTACAAGCGGCGGGGGAAGAAATGTGGTTTTACACCTGTGCATTTCCG
>JAVWZM010000186.1:0-545 GCA_036661035.1 Oscillospiraceae bacterium | reverse complement strand
TTGCCGCTGGCGTATATGATAGGCAACGAAATCGTTATGTGGCACAAATTCGAGAGAGCAACGCAAAGCTGATGGAAGCAAATGCGGCAAAGTCTGAATTTCTGTCGCGCATGAGCCACGATATTCGCACGCCCATGAACGCCATTATCGGCATGACTGCGCTAGCGAAGGAAGAAATTGACCATCCAGAACAAACGCGCGCGTACCTAAACGATATTAGCACAGCAAGCGAGTTTTTACTCGGGCTTGTGAATGATTGCCTTGACTTGGTTAAAATAGAAAGCCATAAGCTTGAGCTTCATCCAGTGCCTTACGCATACAACGATTTTTTGCGGGCCTTGCATGCCATGTTCCACTCTCTTTGCGAGCAAAAAAACATTTGTTTTGAATGCGGTGCTGGTGTTGACGACCTTGTATTTGAAGTGGATAAGCTTCGTTTTCATCAAGTGTTTTTCAATTTGCTCTCCAATGCGGTCAATTTCACCCCCAATGGCGGTAAAATCACCTATGCCATGCAAGTGCTGAATGTGCAAGGAAATGTCATG
>JAVWZM010000185.1:0-549 GCA_036661035.1 Oscillospiraceae bacterium | reverse complement strand
CGCCAAACTCCGGCAAATCCCAATGTGCTTTTACAGGCACTGTATCATCACAATAATCCCGCGTAAGCAGTGTATGTTCGCAAAATCGGCATACTTTGCCATCTTTTGTGCCAAAAAATAGCTTTCCGCTTTGCTGCCACAATATTTCCGCAGCACAGTTTTCTCTGTAATATCCCTCATATTGCCTGGCAGACCAAGGCATGCCCTCGGCTCTTGCAGTGGGCTGAAGCCCGTCTAAAAACCAAAGTTTTTCGCCATTTGCCAAAACGTAAAAATCTTGCCACTGCACAGCGCAAGCGTTGCTAAGCTCATGCTGTAGTAGCCCGCCGTTTAAATAAAAGCTACGGCACTGCGCGTACCTTGAGCCGTCTGATTCCGTGCGCGTTACTGCCATTATACCCTGCTTTGAAAGATACAGCGGTTCCCCTGCAAGCATGCCAATGCTGCGGCTTGCAGCAAGGCCCGCACCCGCAAGCGACGCTACAATAGGAAACGCCGCTTTACCCGCGCTTAAATTTCCGTTTCTCAAAATCAGATTTCCGTGCTCTT
>JAVWZM010000184.1:0-551 GCA_036661035.1 Oscillospiraceae bacterium | reverse complement strand
GCCTTGTCCACCGCTCGTCCTCGTTAAAGCGGAGGCCGCCGTCTTGGCAGTCAGAGGGGTCGGCGCAGTAGCCCTGGGTGTTGGAATCGCCAAAACAGAGAATGTGTTTTTTCACGCTGTCACCTCCCGAAAATAACGTTTAGCAGTACTTTTTGATGGCGGCGGCAATCATCTCGCCGGACTTTTTCGCGATGGCGAAGTCACCCTCAGCCAGCGCAGGCAGAGGGGCACGGACGGAGCCGATGTCGATGCCGTTGCCGCGGAGAATTTCCTTCATAACGGCATACAGGTTGCCCTTTGCAGAGCACATAAAGTAGATAATGCGGCAGATTTCGTTCTGCAGTTCGGCTGCCTTCACAACGTTGCCGGCATAAAACAGCTCACGGGCCTTGATAAACAGCTCGGGCATGACGGCGTAAGTGCCGCCGATGCCGCCGGTTGCGCCGGCAGCCAGGCCGGAGACAAACTGCTCGTCGGGGCCGTTCATAACGACGAAGTTTTCGCCGCCCTCGTCCTTCCACATCTGAATGTCCTGGACAGGCATGGAGGAG
>JAVWZM010000183.1:0-554 GCA_036661035.1 Oscillospiraceae bacterium | reverse complement strand
GCTATACCCCTATATGAAGACCGGCACAACAAAGCCTGTGCACGACCATATCAGTGGTGGGCCTTCAGTCTGGGCGCGGTGGGAATATGCCAGTGGCATATTGCCTCGCCCAGAGTCCCTGACCAAGAAGCCTAGCCGTAGGCGACGGCTGATTGGACGTTAGGCGACCGCTATCTTAAAAGGCAGTCCGATTGTTTTCAATCAGGTAACCTCGCTACTTGGTGGGCCTTCAGGGACTCGAACCCGGGACCGACCGGTTATGAGCCGGCTGCTCTAACCAACTGAGCTAAAGGCCCATAGACCGCCGTTATGCGGTTAAAAACTCGGTAACGGTTGCCGCCACAGCATTGCGACGGCAACCGCACACAAGTGGCTCCCCAAGTTGGACTTGAACCAACGACCCTGCGATTAACAGTCGCATGCTCTACCAGCTGAGCTATTGAGGAATGTTGAAGGGTTCGGTCCGGATGGACCGAACCCTCGTTTGTGTTGGCACTACCTATCTTCCCAGGCCGTTACCAGCCAAGTATTGTGGGCGCGTACGAGCTTAACTA
>JAVWZM010000182.1:0-556 GCA_036661035.1 Oscillospiraceae bacterium | reverse complement strand
GATTGAAATTAATAACGACGGTATTTGGCTCATCAAGCCGTCACCAACGGTTGCTATGGCATAAATGTTGATGATTTCTTGGAAAGTACCCTGTTGGTTAATAAAACCAATAAGCACACCACCCAAAAGGTTTATAAAGGTAACCACGATGCTGATAATACTGTCGCCCTTTACAAACTTGGATGCACCGTCCATTGCGCCGAAGAAGTCAGCCTCACGCTGAATTTTGCTGCGGCGTTCACGCGCCTGTGCCTCGTCAATAAGCCCCGACGAAAGGTCGGCATCTATTGCCATTTGCTTGCCCGGCATAGCATCCAAGGTAAACCTCTGATACACGCTCTGAACCTTTGGTGATAACCAAAAACTGAACCAAGAAGATGATAAAGAATATAACCAGACCTACAACAAGATTGCCGCCAACAACGAACTCGCCAAAGGTTTTAATAACCTCACCCGAATAACCGCCATTCAGCAGGATATTTCTTGTAGAAGAAACGTTTAACGCAAGGCGAAAAACGGTGGTTAACAATAAAAGTGAAGGGTAAACCGAGAACTG
>JAVWZM010000181.1:0-563 GCA_036661035.1 Oscillospiraceae bacterium | reverse complement strand
CCTATAATAGTCTGGTGACTAATTTCGACCGGATTATTGAGACCTTTCTCGCCGTGCCCGTCACCGGTGAGCGGAAGCCCAAGGTGGGGATTGTGGGGGAAATTTACATCAAATATTCACCCTTGGGCAACAACAATTTGGAGCAGTTCCTTTTGGCGGAGGGGGCGGAGCCTGTGGTCCCCGGCATCATCGACTTTATGATTTTCAAGTTCTACAACCGGGATATCGACGTGGATTTGTACGGCGGCAAGCGTGTAAAGCAGACTGTCTGCCGCATTGGCATGGACTATATGAAAAAGTGCCAGCGGGCACTGATTGACGCTCTGAATCGCTCCAATCGGTTTACCGCGCCCGGCACCTTTGACGACCTCCACCGCCTCATTCACGGCTATCTGGGCGAGGGCAATAAAATGGGCGAGGGCTGGCTTTTAACCGCCGAAATGCTGGAGCTAATCCACTCCGGGGTGCTGAATATCGTCTGCGCACAGCCCTTTGGGTGCCTGCCCAACCACGTTGTGGGCAAAGGGATGATTCGCAAGCTGAAGGACGATTATCCGTACTCC
>JAVWZM010000180.1:0-571 GCA_036661035.1 Oscillospiraceae bacterium | reverse complement strand
CCCGACCGCTTTTCTGTATTGATTTTTGGAATTTTTTTCTGTACACTGTAAGTGTCACATTGAGTGACACTTACAGTGTACAGACGATAAATTTCGCTTGCCAACAACATCTGAAAAAATCCGTCTGCCGGAAATAATACAATGCGTGACGTCTTTTCGACTGCCTGTCAGAGCGCGACAAGGTACAATTGTCAGAGAAGCATGCGCCGCACAAAAGGGAAAAATATGTCTTTGGAAGAAATGCGTGAGCAAAACAAAGAAAAAGTGGCAGCCGCCGCTCTGAAGCTGTTTATAGCAAACGGGATCGATGTCACAAAAATATCGGACATCGCCCATGAGTCGGGCCTCACCCCGCGCTCTGTCTACCGCTATTTCGAATCCAAAACGGAGCTTGTGCTGGATGCGGCGCGCCTGTTTTGGGAGCAAACAGTGTCGCAGTCCGAAAAAGTTTGGTCTGTTTGCGCCGACAGAAAGATGAGCGGTTCCCAGCAGATTGAGGCGGTGCTCAAAGCATATGCCGAGCAGTATTTTTCCTCAAGGGAAATTTTGATATTTGTGCAGGAAGCAGAGG
>JAVWZM010000179.1:0-573 GCA_036661035.1 Oscillospiraceae bacterium | reverse complement strand
AATGGGATAGAAAGACCTGTAAGCTTTGACTTACTTGATGACCAAGGTGCAGTAGTAGAAATAGTACATTCACTGGCGAAGTGGAAACGTATGGCGCTTGCAAGGTATCAGTTTGAAGTAGGTGAAGGGCTCTACACAGATATGAATGCTATAAGACGAGATGAAGAGGTGGATAATCTTCATTCGATTTACGTAGACCAGTGGGACTGGGAAAAAGTCATTACAAAAGAAATGCGTAACATGACTTATTTACAAGATACAGTCAAACGTATTTATAATGCTTTTGTTAAAACTGAAAACTATATTATGCATGAATATCCAATGCTTGAAAGATGGTTACCAGAAGAAATTACGTTCATCACTTCAGAAGAACTTTTGATGTTGTATCCAGATATGACACCAAAAGAAAGAGAAAATGCCATTTGTAAAGCTAAAAAAGCTGTATTCATTATGCAAATAGGTGAGGTGCTTTCTAATGGACAAAGGCATGATGGGCGTGCACCTGACTACGACGATTGGGGCTTAAATGGTGACATTATGTTCTGGAATCCATTGCTTGATTGTGCTTTTGAA
>JAVWZM010000178.1:0-573 GCA_036661035.1 Oscillospiraceae bacterium | reverse complement strand
AAATGCTTTGCCACATAGCCCGGATGATAGACCTCGGAGACCAGCCCGGTGGCAAGACCAATCTGGTTGCCGTAAGAGGAATACCCCGCCGCCGCCGTCTGGGCCAGCTTGGGCTGGGGAATTTTCCCCGCCAGCGTCTCCGGCAAATCGCCGCAGACAGGGCCGCAGCCGGTGACGCGCATCGCCTGATACACATAGGCTCTGCCCGACAGGGGGTCACGGATGGCACCGCCGATGCAGGTGGCGGCACCGCCGAAAGGCTCAATCTCCGTGGGGTGGTTGTGGGTCTCGTTTTTGAACATCAAAAGCCAGTCCTGCTCCTCGCCGTCCACCGTTGCGGTGACGTGGACAGAGCAGGCGTTAATCTCCTCAGACTCGTCTAATTTGGGCAGCTTGCCCCGCTTTTTCAGCACCTTGACGCTGATGGTGGCCAAATCCATGAGGGTTTGGGGGCGGGCGGCGGCTTTTTCCGCGCCGTACACCTCCACCCGGGCCGCTAAGTACGCCTCGTAGGCCTTCTGCACCGCCGGGTCTAGGATTTCCACCTTGTCAATGTGGGTACTAAAGGTGGTG
>JAVWZM010000177.1:0-573 GCA_036661035.1 Oscillospiraceae bacterium | reverse complement strand
ATATAAATTGCACCCACCAGTGCAAAAACCCTATTATATCTTTTCCATAAAACTTTCGCACTTCAATAATTTATCAAAATCACTTTCATATAGTTTATCTTGAATTAAACGATATTTTTCGAATTCACTTTCCACAAATTTTTTGGCAATTTCAGCAGAAATTTTTCCCGTCTAAAGCAGTTGCCGAGGATTTCTCGGTAACTGAATCCTTTTCTAATTCGCCTTCATTAAAAATATTTTTCAAATGCAAGCCTATATTATCCGTAGAACAATCAAATAATTCAGCCATTGATTTTTGAGTAAGCCAGACATTTTCGTCATGAACACGAACTTCTATTCCGTCCTCTCCTGCTTGCTTTGTAAACACAAGAAAGTCTGTTGTACTATTTCTGATTTGTATATTATTTTCTTTCATATAAGGTCCTTTCTCATATTTTTGGTTGTAATCTTATAAAATTTCATTTATCGCTTAGTTGGCTTATGAAAACTGCACTCACTCGTGCAACAATCTATTACCACTCTTTCGCAAAACTTTTGTGTGTGGCAACAACATATTGCTACATATTATACCAT
>JAVWZM010000176.1:0-583 GCA_036661035.1 Oscillospiraceae bacterium | reverse complement strand
CAAAAACGGAGGTAAAGTAAAAGAAAAAGGATGCCTGATATCGGTATCGGAAATCGTGATTGGACAGCACATACGCCGCCATGCTGGTAAGCCAAAGCCCCACAATTGTTCCCACAGCTGTTACAAGGATGGTCACACCATAGGCACGGAGCAGCTCCTCTGGGATGCGAAACAGCATTTGATAGGCAACCAGCGAAATCGATTCTGGAAAAAGTCGGTAGCCGTGCAGCTGTATGGAATACTGCTCCGATACCGAGCCGCTGAGCACCAGCAGAAACGGCAGTAGGCAGGCCGCCGAAAGTACCGTCAATATCACATAGGAAAGTATATTGAACAGAATACGATCCCGTCCGATCGGTTTTTTGACACAAAGTTTGCCGCCCGTCATGAACAATGCCCCCCTTCCTCCGTTCGTCGCCATCCTAGAACAGCGCATAATCTGGCTCCACTTTTTTCACGGTATAGTTTGCAATCAGCACAAGCACAAAAGATAACCCCGACTGGTAAAGCCCTGCTGCGCTAGTCATGCCAAATTCCTGCAAATCCAATAAGGAGCGCGTCACATAAGTATCAATCACATCTG
>JAVWZM010000175.1:0-595 GCA_036661035.1 Oscillospiraceae bacterium | reverse complement strand
AACAGCCATCATCGGTTCGAGAATAACCGGGGAAGCCTTCTTGAGAGCCGATTTAACAGCCATCGAGCCTGCCACCTTAAACGCCATTTCCGAAGAGACGACGTCATGGTAAGAACCATCAACCAGGTGCACCTTGATGTCCACAACGGGATAACCAGCCAAAACACCGGAAGCGATGGCTTCTTGGATGCCCTTGTCGATCGGGTTGATGAATTCCTTCGGGATGGAGCCACCGACGGTTTCGTTCAAGAATACGTAACCAGCACCCGGCTCTTGCGGTTCAAGATTGATAACGCAGTGACCGTACTGGCCGCGGCCACCGGACTGACGTACAAACTTGCCCTCAACATCGGTAACCATCTTCGTCGCGGTTTCGCGGTAAGCAACCTGCGGCTTGCCCACGTTAGCTTCAACCTTAAATTCACGCAACAGACGATCGACGATGATTTCAAGATGCAATTCGCCCATGCCTGCAATGATGGTCTGACCGGTTTCCTGGTTCGTGGTAACGCGGAAGGTCGGATCCTCTTCGGCCAACTTCTGCAAAGCGACGCCGAGTTTTTCCTGTTCAGCCTTGGTCTTCGGCTCAATCGCG
>JAVWZM010000174.1:0-602 GCA_036661035.1 Oscillospiraceae bacterium | reverse complement strand
GATTGCGGAATATTCCCGGTCGTAAACCACCTTTGAGGGGCGCTGGTTTGCACCGCTTTCAAGGTAGTAGATGCCCATGCGCCCGGCACTACGCAAAATTTGCTTTGTGTCAACGCCGTGACTGCGCAGTTCGGAAATGCAGGCGTCTCCTATGGCGTTGTTTGGCAAAACCGTAAGGAAGGAGGCGTCAAGCCCGTAGTTTGCAAGGGAAACCGCAACGTTTGCTTCGCCGCCGCCAAAGGTGGCTTCAAGGCTGGGGCTTTGGAAAAATCTTTCGAAGCCCGGGGATTTCAGGCGAAGCATTATTTCACCGAAGGTTAAGTATTTCATGGTTTTTTCCTCCTATTTTTGCAGGAGGTGAACAGCAAAGCCGCCCATCTCGTTTTTTAAATACACTGCAATCATCTTGTCACTTTTGAATTTCGCGGTTTCCATGTCCGCCTCAAAGCCCTTTGCGCCAAGAAATGCCAATGCCCGCTTTATGTTGTTGGTTTTGACGGCGATGTGACCATTGCTGCCAAGGAACATGGTTTTCATAACCTCAACGCCTTTTCCGGCAAAGGTGGAGCTGTTGCCGTCCTTGACGCCAAAGCCGAAGGCAC
>JAVWZM010000173.1:0-603 GCA_036661035.1 Oscillospiraceae bacterium | reverse complement strand
CGCCCTACCCCGGTGTTACACCCGGCTTCACCTATACCGCCAGCCCCTCACCCTCCGACGGCTCCTACACCGTTATGAATATGCGCACCAACAGCTTCCCTTGGTGGAACGTTTCCGACCACACCACAGGGCTTGAAACCGGGCGCTATCTGATGATTAACGGCTCCAACCCCGGCTCCGCCATCTTCACCCAGCCCGTAGTCGTCACCCCCAACACCGATTACGCCCTCACCGCTTGGATTGCAAACCTCATCAACGCCAACGGCTTTGCAAACCCCAAGCTGGCGCTGGAGGTTTTGGACGGCAGCGGCAACCCGATTTTCTTCCAAAACGTGAACCCCATCGCCGCCACCCCCGCCCAGCCCGTGTGGTATCAGAACGGCTTCCTCTTTAACACCGGCGCAAACAGCAACATCATTGTAAAAATTTTGAGCGAAGGCCCCGCGGCGAGCGGCAACGATTATCTTATTGATGATGTTGCGCTCTATAAGGTTATCATTTCCGACATTTTGACGCTGAAGAAAACAGCCTCCCCCCCGGTTATTCATCCCGGCGACGATGTAACTATCACCGTTACAGTCACAAATAATTCCTCCACCGATA
>JAVWZM010000172.1:371-605 GCA_036661035.1 Oscillospiraceae bacterium | reverse complement strand
GGCGCACATTGTGTTTTGCTTTGTTGCCGGCGTGGGCTTAACGTTCCTGTTCTGTTATTTTGGGTTTTTCCTCGGCAGGGTGAGCTTGCGGGTTAATTCCTCCTTCCATTTTCGCGAAAGTTGCTGCAATTTCAGTGAAATTAACAAACGATTTTATTTTTGATGTGCAGCTGATATAATAGCCGCAAGCGGCTATTATATAGAATTTTAATCAGCAGATGTCATAGATAGAAG
>JAVWZM010000172.1:0-361 GCA_036661035.1 Oscillospiraceae bacterium | reverse complement strand
CAATTACAATGTGTTAGATACAGAAAAAATTGACGTAAGCAATATTACACCATTCCAAGCTGCTGAATTAATCAAAACAAGATTATGAGCATTGAACCGGAAGCTATAAAAATGCGCAACTGCGGTTTATCTGACTTATCCGGAAGTGCGGGGCAAAAAGGGTAGTCGCAAAAAGGGATAACCATATTTTATATAATCTTTATGGACACATTTAAACACAAACTATCGGGAACAAGTAATATAACGACGCTATAATAAAAATACAGAGAGGGGGGTGGTTTCATGAACTGGATTGAAAGCATGAGCCAAGCTATCAAGTATATTGAGGATAATTTGAAGGATGATTTGAAAATAGAAGATG
>JAVWZM010000171.1:0-619 GCA_036661035.1 Oscillospiraceae bacterium | reverse complement strand
ATCCTTGCGGAGCAACGTTCTCTGTATTGCTCTGGAAACCATTCACCTTGTAACAAGCAAAAAGTCTACAACTTGTACCACCGGCACTGATAAATACGGCCCAATATTCATACCCAGCAGAGAAGCCATTCTTTTGAAGCTGTGTATATTCTTTTGTAAATCCTTTATCATAGCACGCATTAAAATGCTTATCATTTAACGAATGGCGAATAAGCTTTACTTTGTTGATGTCTAAACCTGCCCTATTTAATATGTCAGATAGATATATCAATGCCTTTTGATTTGTGTCTTTCAATTAATTGTCCTCGTTTTCTATTTCTCTACATATAAAAATAATGCAACATTCTTTCTGGGCTTTCCAAAAAGCGACGGATCAGCGCTTGGTGCGCATTATCAACCTCAGCTTGAGTTGCAGTGTCAGGGATAAAAGTGTTGTAGCTATCGTACAACTCTTCTAAAATGGTTTTCATTGCGTGTCGCCTCCTTTGAGACAACACATTACCATAGAAAGAGAAGAATAGCTATATTGCTAATGTGATAAAAAACTAATCACATTCTTCATCAGCTTCTTCTCCAATATCAAAATAAATATCGGTATTGCCCACAAGAGCATCTATTG
>JAVWZM010000170.1:0-621 GCA_036661035.1 Oscillospiraceae bacterium | reverse complement strand
AAAGTTCCTAAACGGAAGTCACGCAATTCAAGCGTTTAAGTTTGAGCCAATCAACAGCGCCGAAACTTCTACCGCAAAGGAAGAAGAAGTTGACTACACGAAAGAACTTGAAAGTATACCCGACCCAACAACCGAAAGGCTTGATAAGTTGGAAAAAATGATTGAAAGTTTAATAGTTAAAAAATCGCCAACCAAAACTAAAAAAGCGGAGGATATAAAAAATGAAATTTGATTTAGGAAAAATTATAGGAATCGCAAATGCGATATCTTCGCCGAAAGAGGCTATGGGTATGGCTTTAAATATGCTATCAAAGAAAAACCCCGAAATGGCAAGCAAATTATCTCAAATGATAAAAAGTGGCGCTGACCCCGCAAAAGCAATCGAACAGTTTGCAAGCGAGGGGAGCATTAAAGCTGACGACCTAGCTAAAATGAAAAGCATTTATGCAATGGCGAAAAAAGCGGGTTTCAAGAAGTTTGACGTCCCAACTTCGGTTTGGGATAAAGCGGAAAAGGCTTTAAAAAACAACAAGCCAACCAATGGCGGAAACTCAAATAATTGGTTTTAACAAAAACAATCAAATTGCCTAGCGGTTGCGTACGAACGGCAAAAGCAGTTTG
>JAVWZM010000169.1:0-622 GCA_036661035.1 Oscillospiraceae bacterium | reverse complement strand
CTTGCCGGCCACCGCATAACCCGTGGCAGTAGGCGGATGAGCATGCACAACCGCGCCCACATCGTCACGCACCTCATAACAGCGCATATGCATTTTCATTTCGCTGGAGGGTTTATATTCCTTAGGGCCTTCCACCGTCTTCATTTGCGCATCCACACGCAGTAGTTTTTCAGGGGTGATAAAGGATTTGCTAATGCCCGACGGCGTAATCCAGTAGGTACCATCTTCCATTTTGACACTCACATTGCCGTCATTAGCGGCAACCCAGCCAAGCTGCCACATTTTATGGCATACGTCACAAATTTGTTCCTTGACTTCATTATGGGTCATGACGATCCCTTCTTTCTTTGGTTTTATGTGTATATTATACTGCTTGCACTCTCCGTTTGCTTATGTTATCATGGAATATAGTAGCACAATCGTATCTAAACATTGTTTGTCAAGGGAGGCTGCAGAAAGTGAACGCATTACGCTATCATGAATCCATGCAAAGAGGTTCCCCTGATTTTCCGCTGGATTATCATCACATTGATCATTTGCACCCGAGGTACGAAATGCCTTACCACTGGCATGAAGAATTTGAAATTCTGCATGTGCTCAAGGGCAGTTTTGCGCTGGCTAT
>JAVWZM010000168.1:0-620 GCA_036661035.1 Oscillospiraceae bacterium | reverse complement strand
AAAATTAAATACCATATATGAAAATGTAGTTGTAGATAAATATTGCATTATGCCCGACCATATTCACGCAATAATCATGGTATTGTCCGATGAGAACGGGCGAATGTAGGGGCGAACTGTGTTCGCCCGAACGAATTGCCGCCATGATCCGATATTGGTAAAATTGTTGATGATGAAATGCAAAAATTAAATACCATATATGAAAATGTAGTTGTAGATAATTGCATTATGCCCGACCCTATCCACGCAATAATCATGGTATTGTCCGAGATCATGGTATTGTCCGATGAGAACGGGCGAACACAGTTCGCCCCTACATCATCTCACAATTCAAATATACATAGGTGGTGATAATTTGGAATTACCCAAACGCAAACAGATACGATTACAGGGTTATGATTATTCATCAAATGGTGCGTATTTTGTGACCATTTGTGTTGTCGATAGAATTGCGTTGTGGAGGAATGTAGGGGCGAACTGTGTTCGCCCGAATGAATTGCCGCCATTATCCGATATTGGTAAAATCGTTGATGATGAAATGCAAAAATTAAATACCATATATGAAAATGTAGTTGTAGATACATATTGCATTATGCCCGACCATATCCACGCAATTATAA
>JAVWZM010000167.1:0-628 GCA_036661035.1 Oscillospiraceae bacterium | reverse complement strand
CCTTTTGATTTGGATATGCCAATGAACGGCATAGAAAAAAACGCAATTTTTAAGCTTACGGTTAAAAATAACACTGAGTTGCCAATTGAGATAAACACGCTAGAGTTAATGTTGCTTGAAACGGAGGGATATTCTACATATACAGACTTAATGGGATTATTCCGCTTATTAAATCCTGACAAAACAGGCTATGTACAACTGCAGCCCGGAGAGAATGATACTATTTTGTTTCCATATGCATTATACGATTTCAGCTTTAGCAAGTCTTATTTTTCAACACTAGAGAACAAGACATTTCAAATTGTGCTATCTTTATATCCAACAAAAACAGTAGTGCATCTTCAATAGCTTATATTGTGCTTAAGGCTCAATTGTGATATTCTATTATTAACAAAGCTTAGGGCAAAACATTTTGCCACTTATAAAAGAAGTATTAAATTATGAACAAAAAACTTTTTTCAATAGTACTTTCCGCAATTATGGTTGTTGCAATGGCAGTTCCTACGTTTGCAGCTTCACTAGAAAAAACTGTTACCGGAGCCGATAACTTTACCAAAACATGGGAACTGGCAGCCACTAGTGGTACCATGACTATGACATATGGTTTCAATACCTTTTTGGTAAATGA
>JAVWZM010000166.1:0-629 GCA_036661035.1 Oscillospiraceae bacterium | reverse complement strand
TAGGGTAAAGCCTTTTTTGTTATTTTTCATTATGTAACCTCCATTAATTTTGTTAGCTTTTCTTAAGTATATGCAAGTAATCTCAAATAGTCAATAGATAAAGCACAAGTTGTCTTTTTTTTACCAATAAAATACACTGTACTACAAAATGCCTATCAGCGCGTACAAATTACCTGCAATAAATACTTTACGCAGTAACCGCAATTAAAAAACTGCCGCCGCGTTTCATGCCGGTGCCGCCAAGTTTACGCTGTAACAGCCGCAAGCAGTTATTACACCACTCGCGGCGCGGCTACAACGCAACTGTTTTGTACACGCTCTGTAGGGGCGGGGCTCTGCTCCGCCCGAGGGCTAACAACATAACTCCGCTACGGATATGGCGCTATCTTATTCTGCGGTTTCCGTGGTTTCGTCGTCGGTTTCGGCAGGGATATATTCGTCTTCGGGTGCCTCGTCGCAAAAATCTTCGCTAAACAAAAGCTGCTCGTATTCGTCCAGCTCTGCCTCGCGGCGCTGAATATAGAAATATGCGGCGGCAAGTGCGCCTGCTATGGCAGAGAAAAATGCTACCCATGCGATTAATGTGGATTTTTTCATAATAATTACGTCCTCTCTTTTGTTTAAAGGCA
>JAVWZM010000165.1:0-640 GCA_036661035.1 Oscillospiraceae bacterium | reverse complement strand
GCTATCTCAATCAAATGCGAATCAATGCGGCTAAATTGCTCTATGAAACTGGGCAGTTCTCCACAACAGAAATCATTGAGAAAATTGGATACAAAAATCCGGCTCATTTCTATTTGCATTTTAAGCAATGTGAAAACAAGACTTATGGCGAATATAAGCGGAAACCAGATAGGGGCTGTTGCAGATATCCGCAACGCCCTCAAAAAAGCAAGGACGAAATTGATTCCCGTAAAGGGTTTCAATCTCGTCCTTTTTGCTGTAGAATTAACACAGAAACATGAAAAAACTACAGTATAAAGAGTATATCGAAATTGTAGAAACAAGTCAACAGCTACGCTTCCGATATGACGAAAAGATTTACACCAAGGTCAGTGACACCATTCGGCAGGCAAGCGCCCAGTTAGAGGAGCTGGATTACACAGAGTTGTATCGCGCCTATTCGGAGGGAATCCGAAAATCGCAGGTCGAACCAAGGGTCATGTTCAAGATTTTGGTGTGTGCGTATCTAAAAGGTGTCTATTCAAGCCGCAAGATAGAAGAATTGTGCCGTGAGAATGTGCAATTCATTTGGTTGTTGGACGGAGAGCGGTTCCCCGACCATTGTGCTATCGCCCGTTTTCGCAGTGGAAAAACAACGCAG
>JAVWZM010000164.1:395-643 GCA_036661035.1 Oscillospiraceae bacterium | reverse complement strand
ATAAGGATTTTGACGATATGGACGCAGTGGCAATGACGGAAATCCGATAAAACAACGGGCAACAGAAAGGATGGAGAAATGATCTATGAACAACATGTTTTCTCTCCAGGGTAAGGTAGCACTGATTACGGGCGCAAGCTACGGCATTGGCTTTGCCATTGCCACAGGCATGGCGGAGGCAGGCGCAACCATTGTATTCAACGATATCAACCAAGAGCTGGTTGACAAGGGCATGGCGGCTTATGCTC
>JAVWZM010000164.1:0-385 GCA_036661035.1 Oscillospiraceae bacterium | reverse complement strand
ATGAAGGCCTATGGCTATGTGTGCGACGTGACCGACGAAGCGGCGGTGAACAAGCTGATTGCAGACATCGAAAAGGATGTCGGCGTGATTGACATTTTGGTGAACAATGCAGGCATCATCAAGCGCGTGCCCATGTGCGAAATGAGCGCGGCGGATTTCCGCAAGGTGATTGACGTGGATTTAAACGCACCCTTCATTGTGTCAAAGGCGGTTATTCCAGCCATGATTCGCAAGGGACATGGAAAAATTATCAACATTTGCTCCATGATGTCCGAGCTGGGACGCGAAACCGTGAGCGCATACGCGGCGGCAAAGGGCGGACTCAAAATGCTGACGCGCAACATTTGCGCGGAGTACGGCAGCTTCAACATACAGTGCAACGGCA
>JAVWZM010000163.1:0-646 GCA_036661035.1 Oscillospiraceae bacterium | reverse complement strand
CAGGCGACTAAAATAAAGAAGATGACCGCTTTTGCTTGCCCCACCCCTTCCCAGCCTACTTTTCCATAGAAGGTATTGAAAATATCCAATGCCAACATAGCCGTCTTGTTAGCTGGTGCCCCCGCTGTTAAAGCTAGGTTTTGATCAAACAGTTTAAAGGAATTAGATACGGTCAAGAATAGGCAGATTGTGATCGCTGGCATAACTAGTGGTATTGTAATACTTTTTAAAATCATCCAAGAAGAGGCACCATCTATTTGGGCAGCTTCTACTAATGTTTCTGGAATACTTTGAATCCCTGCAATGTAAATAATCATCATATACCCTATAAGTTGCCAGTTCATCAGCACCACTAATCCCCAAAAACCATATTCTGGTTTAAAAGTCAAAGTAACCCCGAATTTGTAGAGCACTCCATTAATAATAAGTTGCCAAATATACCCCAATACAATACCACCGATTAAATTAGGCATAAAAAAGATTGTACGAAATCCATTGGTTCCTCTCATTCCTCTTGTCAGCAAAAGTGCTAACAAAAAGGCTCCAATATTAATAGTAAGTACCGCTACCACCGCAAACTTTCCTGTAAACCATAGTGCACTTAAGAAATCTGGGTTTGAAAACGCTTTTATATAATTATCTAAAC
>JAVWZM010000162.1:0-651 GCA_036661035.1 Oscillospiraceae bacterium | reverse complement strand
GTAAGCTAATTAAAGCTTACGGTTTTTTTATAAAGATATTTATTGTTTTTTAGACTCGTGGAAAAGTTCGCTTAAAGTAACAATATTTTGTAATTCACTAGGAATAATAATTTTTGTAGCTTGACCATTTGCAACTTTTTCAAAAGCTTCCATCCCTTTTATCATAAGAACACTTTTATCAGGAGCAGCTTCTTTAATAAGTTTAATGGCTTCAGCATTAGCTCTTTGGATACTAAGAATAGCTTCAGCTTCTCCCTCAGCCTCTCTAATAGCCGTTTCTTTTTTAGCTTCAGCTCTTAATATAGCAGCCTCTTTTTCTCCTTCAGCAACTAATATAGCAGATGTTTTTTGTCCCTCAGCTCTAAGAATTGACTCTCTTCTCTCTCTTTCTGCCTTCATCTGCTTTTCCATAGCATCTTGAATTTCAGCAGGAGGAATAATATTTTTAAGTTCCACTCTATTTATCTTTATTCCCCAAGGATCAGTAGCCTCATCTAAAATAACTCTCATCTTAGTATTGATTGTATCTCTTGATGTTAAAGTAGCATCAAGTTCTAACTCTCCAATTAAATTTCTTAAAGTTGTTGCTGTTAAATTTTCAATAGCATTTAAAGGATTTTCAACACCATAAGTATATAACTTAGGATCAGT
>JAVWZM010000161.1:0-661 GCA_036661035.1 Oscillospiraceae bacterium | reverse complement strand
ATATTCGCGGCCCTTTTGCACGCCACGCACGTCCCACTCGTCCGTCAACGCCTTCCGCACCTCGATGGTTTTCAGACGCTGATTGACCCAATCGGCAGAATACCCCTTTTTCAAATAGGTTTCCAGCGCACGGTCAATGGCAAGCTCCGGATCGGCGGTTTCATCAATACGCTGGCTTCCCACTTGTGCCAGCCACATCTTAAACGGCTCAGCCTGGGGCGAAGGGATGGATTGAATTAAGCGCAAAAGCTGCTCGGTGTCGGCTACATCGGTTTTACGCATTTTCCCGTCGGCAGCGATCATTTTCAAACCGTGACAATTTGTCACGGTTTCATTTCCCTCTGCCTTTAAGCGCTGCTTCAGCTTGCGCCAATATGCGGCTGAATCAACGCTTCCTGTCAGCACCTCGCACACATCAACAATGGAGAAATACCACTTTTCCTGTTCTTCATCCCATTGCGTGCGAATTGTTTTTTGCTCAAATAGCCTAATAGAGTTATCTTTATCCAAAATTCTCACTCCCTTTTGCAATGATTATACCGTAAAAACGAGCGACGCGCAACAAGCCGTTACCAAACGATACCTGTCGCGCCTGCACACACCGGCGTTACTCTGGCTGATTTCTCACGCAGGTGATGAGGGTCACGGTATTTTCGGCGGT
>JAVWZM010000160.1:0-662 GCA_036661035.1 Oscillospiraceae bacterium | reverse complement strand
AGGCAGCAGAGGTACGTGAAAAGCTGCGTATTTCAGATCATTGTACACTTGGTGCATATTATTTTAAATCTTGTGCTTTATACGAAAACTTGTATAATGAATACTACTCTTCCAATGAAAATCTTGAAAAAGGCGAGAAATATGTTGCGCCACTTTATAATTATTTAATATCAAAAGGTGGCTTGGTTTACATTTCAGATGTAATGCCGCAAACTGTACATGTGCTTGGTACTCCGGAAGAATTAGATGATTTTTTGAAAGAAACCATATAGGGCTTGTGTCGCTTATTAAACGTGTGAAAAACGCATAACTAATATGTGCTGCAAAATTGTGGTATAACAACTGCAAGCGGTTATCATACAGCTCGTGCGCGATTACGTATGCCGGTTTCTCACCGCTAAAGCGGCAACCGAAAACATGGCGAATTATACCATAAAAATAAATTTTGTGGTATAAATAATAAATCAAATAACAAAAACAGTACAAATATTTCGTAGAGAAACATTTTGTTAATTCTATTCAACAATGCTACTTAACTTGACGTTTATTGTGAATATGTTACAAAAAAGTATAAAACGCAAATTTAATTAAACAGCTTAAGTGTGTTTGCACTAAAAACCATATGTTTTAAATTATTTCACGTTAAATTATAAATGTAGAGC
>JAVWZM010000159.1:0-665 GCA_036661035.1 Oscillospiraceae bacterium | reverse complement strand
ACTACAGCTGATCGTTTGAATTGTGAATCCATGCGGAGTATTGTATAATATTTGTGTAAACTAATTTTTGTTATGGACAGTTGCGTTTAAATTATAGCAATTGAGAAAACGCTGTAAAATTTGTGAGTACAGACATCAAGATTTTCTGTTTAATAAAGACTTGTGGCTTTCATTGCAAGGAAATTGCGCTATCATTGGATAGGCTAATGTGGCAAATACGCTGTGCTACGTGTACTTAACGGCATCTCAATTAGCAATGCGAAGAGACTTTTTATTAAAACTGTCGCGACAGTTTTAATTGTGCATGTGCGATAGCACGCACATAAGATAATTTTTTAATAAACAAGTCCGCAGACTTGTTTTATTAATACTACGCGTGAAGTATTGCAATATCTGCAATTACAACACGATATAGAGGTATAAATAGCTAATATGTACGGAGAAGGATATGTTACCTTTGGTGGTATAGCGTGTGTTTACGTTATTGGTGCAGGCAAAATTAAGTTGATCCCCCCAAAATCCGAACGACGCAAGAAAACTGAATAGCCATTTTGACGATCATAATTTTTTCTTTCAATATTCGAATGATCTGTATAAAAACCAGATCGCTTATATTGAAAAAGTCGAAACGAACATGGGATATTCACTGAACTTAATCCCTAAGT
>JAVWZM010000158.1:0-669 GCA_036661035.1 Oscillospiraceae bacterium | reverse complement strand
TGGTATCGGTTCTTTGCTTTCTTGTGGGGCTATACTGCTCCTATGTGCTGGCAACCCCTGCGGGCGCGAGCGTGGTGGTGGTGCACATTGTGGCATTCCTTGCCTTTTCAGCGGTGGGGAAGCTTCGCGCCTTGGGCAAGGTGGGCAGCAAATGAAATTAAAAAAGGCTACTGCACAGTGCTTCTTGCAGTAGCCTTTTGATTACCCAACCATGATTTTTAATATTTCTCGATCGGTTTCGCGCATGCCGTCCTTGCCGAGTCTGCCGATGCTGATAATGGTGTTTTCCACGCCTTTTTTAACAATGCCCTCGCCGCCGCGAAATTCTTTGTCTTGAAGCGCCATTTGGTAGCCCATGATGCCCGCGTCAATGGCACAGGCAATTTTAGCCGCGCAGGAGGGCTTTGCACCGTCGCATATGGTGCCAGACAGGATTGCAAGCGAGTTGACCAGTGTATGACTAATCAAATGCAAATCCCCGCCCAGCAAATAGGCAATACCCGCCGCGCTTGCACAGCCTGCGCTAATGGCTCCGCAATAGGCAGACAGGCAGCCAATCAGCGCCTTTAAGCGGATGGCGGTCAGGTTGGACAACAGAAGCGCGCGATAAAGCTGTTCCTTTGGCAGCTGCATGCCTTCCGCATATTCGATCAACGGAACGGAAACAGT
>JAVWZM010000157.1:0-679 GCA_036661035.1 Oscillospiraceae bacterium | reverse complement strand
GGATATTCCACGCCATTGGTTTCCACACGGATTGATGCAATCACCTGCGGCTCAATGGGGCGATCGGAACGGTCCGTCTTTTGCGAAACAATCGTATCCGCAACATTCAGGCCTTCCAGCACTTTGCCAAAAGCGGCATAAGCACCGTCAAGGTGCGGGCTATCGCTGGTCATCACAAAAAACTGGGAGCCGCCGCTGTCTTTCATCATGCTACGTGCCATGCTCAAAACCCCATGGGTGTGTTTGATTGGGTTGGTTACGCCATTTTGTGAAAATTCGCCCTTGATGCGGTAGCCAGGGCCGCCTGTACCTGTGCCTTCGGGGCAGCCGCCCTGAATCATAAAGCCGGGAATGCAACGGTGAAAAATAAGCCCATCGTAAAAGCCGCTGTTGGCCAAGGCAATAAAATTGCCAACGCTTTGGGGTGCAATATCGGGATAAAGCTCGCCTGTCATAACATCGTTATTTTTCATGGTAATGGTAAAGGTAGGATTGCTCATTTGGTTAGCCCTCTTTCTGTTTTTGCTGTTGGTTCTATTTCCGAACCGCCCTTTGGTTGTTGCTTCACACGCGTTTTGATATGGGGCAGGTTAACGGTTGAAGTGGGTGGGGGAAGTTTTTCAAATGGATAATCAAGCCCGAAGGTTTCCACACGGATGCGGCGAATCAGCGGTAAATT
>JAVWZM010000156.1:244-693 GCA_036661035.1 Oscillospiraceae bacterium | reverse complement strand
TCCAATAGTCCGATATACGCCGTGTCTACAATGTTATAAACCGCTTTTGCCAGCAGTGCAACCGTTGCCGGCACCGCTAGCTTGATGATGGCCTTGGAAGGCTTTACGGATGATAGCAGGGATTCCTTGGGAACAGCTTTTTCTTGGCTCATTTTTGTGGCTCCTCCTGATTTTGATTGTAAGCTTGCGGGGCAACAACGCCGTAAAGAAACACATCCAACGCGCGCTTGCGGGTTTGCTCGCGTTGCTCAAGATCCGCTTGGTCAAGGGTTTCCCATTGGTAACGCGCGTTGACAAAATCCTGATAAAGGCGAAAGGTTTCCACAGCGGCTTGGGTGGTGATGTTGCTTCTCAGCTGTACCGTCTGCAAAAATTGGGTGAGCACGGTAACGTTCAGCGCATCAAGCCCCGCCTTGATTTCCTCTATGGCCTTGGCCAAGTGCGCAGGC
>JAVWZM010000156.1:0-234 GCA_036661035.1 Oscillospiraceae bacterium | reverse complement strand
CCACCTCGCAAAACAATTTGTGGTAGGCGGGATGCTCTTGAAAAAAGCATAGCCTTGCATGAAAATAGCATTCCAATTTTGCGCTTCCATCGGCTTTTTCTTCATCCAGCGCTTTTGTCAGGTACGCGGTTAAGCTGTCAAACAGCTCCTGCGCACAAGCAAGATACAATTCATCCTTGTCCTGAAAATAATGATACAAAATACCCTTTGAAATGTTGCCCGAGGTACATAGGG
>JAVWZM010000155.1:0-699 GCA_036661035.1 Oscillospiraceae bacterium | reverse complement strand
GATAAGATTATATATATTACTGCAGATGAAGAGGATAACTATCTAGTTGCACAGGCGAGTGAGCCGCTAGCAGAAGATGGAAGCTTTATTGACAAGAAAGTTACAGTAAGAGCTAAATCAGAGGTTATAGTTGTACCAAGAGAAGATGTAGATCTTATAGATATATCTCCAAGACAGATAGTATCGGTTGCTACAGCTATGATACCTTTCTTAGAAAATGACGATGCTACTCGTGCACTGCTTAAAGCGCAAGCTCCGGTAGTAGGTACTGGTATAGAGTATAAAGCTGCTGTAGATTCAGGGGTACTGCCGAAAGCTAAAAATGCAGGAGTGGTAGATTATGTTAGTGCAAATGAAATTAGAGTGAAAAGATCATCAGATGGTGGACTTGACACTTATAATTTATTAAAGTTCAAAAGATCTAACCAAGGTACATGTATAAACCAACGTCCTATAGTTTATAAGGGTGAAAGTGTAGACATAGATACTGTTCTAGCCGATGGCCCATCTACTGATTTAGGTGAGATTGCATTAGGAAAGAATATTAGAATCGGGTTTATAACTTGGGAAGGATATAACTACGAGGATGCTATGCTTATATCTGAGGAACTAGTAAAGGAAGACATATTTACTTCAGTTCATATTGAAGAATATGAGTCAGAAGCAAGAGATACTAAGCTAGGGCCAGAAGAGATTACA
>JAVWZM010000154.1:443-709 GCA_036661035.1 Oscillospiraceae bacterium | reverse complement strand
CCCACAAAAATTAAAAATAGTTCACGGCAATTTACAACAACCAATTATGTTCTTTTAGAAAGGCGGTTATTCACAACTAACTCTTTCTATAAATACCTTACCACAAAGTAATTAGCCTGTCAATAAAAATATATATTTCATTGCTTTTACTCTTTAAAATTCATACCACAGATCATGGGGGATTTACCCATAATCCCAGATTATTCCCATCCCTTGCCACCCCAATAACTATAAATTAATTTCTATGCCAATAATTTCCAATTAGG
>JAVWZM010000154.1:0-433 GCA_036661035.1 Oscillospiraceae bacterium | reverse complement strand
AAAAAATATTCTATACTAAATATTGTGGTATAAAATATAATATTGCGTTGTAAAATATAAACTTTGCAAAAAAGTTCAAAAACAGTGGCGGATATTCCAAAAATCCTGCAAAATAGAATTGACTAAACACCAATTTTAAAGGAGAACAAACAAGCTCTATACTGAGTTTACCCCAATGTATTAATGTAGATGTAATTATCACGCAAATATTTTTCGTTTTCAGAAAACCACAATCATTAATAAAGGGCACAAAAGGAAAAAAGCACCGAAATAATCGGTGCTTTTAAAATACGTAAAATACGCAATATTAACGTTTTGAAAACTGACTTGCTTTACGGGCTTTTTTAAGACCGTATTTGCGTCTTTCTTTCATTCTTGGGTCACGGGTCATAAAACCTGCGGCCTTCAATGCGGGGCGAAATTCAGGATCAGC
>JAVWZM010000153.1:0-716 GCA_036661035.1 Oscillospiraceae bacterium | reverse complement strand
AAAAACCAAGATACTTTTTGATGTTTAACAGGCAAAATTAAGCACACAGTGATAGCTGACAAAGCGGCAACAAAGCATATTGTCCAAAGAGAAACAGCTTTTGTAGTTGATATGTTAAAATAGCCTTTATTGCAAATCAGGGGTAAAACAGCCCAAATAGCTATTACTAGCCCTACAGATATAGCGTTGCGCCCGCGCAAGGCTGACTGCTGCAATTTAAGATTGGCGTTGTTCTTCATTTGCGCCTGCCTCCTATTAAATACCGATGTACATAAACAGCCACGTTAATTTTAATAAAACAAGCCTGCGGACTTGTTTATTAAAAAACTTATCCTATGTGCGTGCTATCACACCTGCACAATTAAAACTGTTTTGCGAAACAGTTTTAATAAGCAAGACTAATGCCTTGCTTATTAAAAAGATTATCCTAATGTGCGCGCTAACGCACGTGTGCAATTAAAAATGTCGCGAAAGTTTTAATAAAACAAGGCTAAGACCTTGTTTATGAAAAACCATACTATGCGCGTGCTATGTATCTCATATGTATAATTAATTTTCGGAATTCGATTTATATAGATTTTACAAATTATAACATATACGACACGAAATTGCAAAATTCATATAAATTTTTCACAGATATCACAATTAAGACTAAATTTGTAATATTTAACTACAAAAATGCGTTTGGAATTGACATTATTAAGCAAAAGTCATAT
>JAVWZM010000152.1:0-727 GCA_036661035.1 Oscillospiraceae bacterium | reverse complement strand
TTGGAGCGGATTCCCCCGCGAGTTGCCGTGCGGGAGCACGCCCCTATGGAACTGCCCCACGTTCTATTACTGACGGACGACCCGGAAAAAACCGTCATTGAACCGCTGGCGGGGGAGACGGCAGAAATGCGCCGTCTCTACGATTTCGACTTGATGGAACATGGTGGCCACATCACCGGCTGGCAGCTGACCGCGGCGCAAAAAGCCCGGGTGTGCAGCGCACTTTCCGCGCTGGCAGACCCCGCCGCATTTGAACAGAAATACGATGCCGAGGGGAAACCTGTGCTCCTGTTCGCCGTGGGTGACGGCAACCACTCCCTAGCCACCGCAAAGGCCTGCTACGAGCAGGATAAAAGCAACCAGCTGGCCCGCTACGCTCTGGTGGAACTCACCAATTTGCACGACGATTCTCTGGTTTTTGAACCTATCCATCGGGTGCTCTTTGACGTAGAACCTCAAAATGTGCTGGATGCCCTGTTAAAAGCCTATCCCGGCGCGCATCTGGGCGGGGGCGAGGGGCACAGCGTCACCTTTGTCTCCGAAAAAGGGGAGGGCGTTGTCACCGTTCCAAACCCCGACCAGCAGCTGCCGGTGGGGACTCTGCAGCGGTTTTTGGACGGATATTTGCAAAACCACAGGGGAACACTGGACTATATTCACGGCGATGAGGTTCTCCGTGAACTGGGCAAAAAGCCCGGCAATCTGGGCTTTCTACTGCCCCCCATGG
>JAVWZM010000151.1:0-742 GCA_036661035.1 Oscillospiraceae bacterium | reverse complement strand
GTTTTGAGTAAATGCCCTTTGACCAACTCGGAACTTGTGGAGGAAGTATGCCGATTAAATTAGACCATGTGTCCTATACATATATGCCGGGAACCCCCTTCGAATGCCATGCGCTTCAGGATGTGAGCCTAACCATTGAAAACGGTGAATTTGTCGGAATTATGGGTCACACCGGCTGCGGAAAATCCACTCTAATTCAAATGATAGTGGGGCTACTCATCCCTAAATCGGGTACAATCCGGCTGGACGGCAAGGATATCAACGAAAGGTGCTATCAGAGAGCGGTGCTTCGACGCAAGGTGGGGGTTGTGTTCCAATATCCCGAATATCAGCTGTTTGAAACAACGGTGGAGCGGGATGTTGCATTTGGGCTTAAGCACAGCGGCTTGAGTGGCGATGAGGTGTCGGAGCGCGTGCGCCAGTCGCTGGCGCTTGTGGGCTTTGATTTTGATGAAGTTCGAAGGCAGTCACCTCTCGGCTTTTCCGGCGGCGAGAAGCGCCGAATAGCAATTGCCGGAATTCTTGCGAGTAATCCGGAATTTCTGATTTTGGATGAACCAATCGCAGGGCTTGACCCTTTGGGTCGTGAGCGCTTTTTAGAGTTACTGGACAAGCTCAATGGTGGTGGCACAAGCATTATTATGGTCTCACACAACGCGGACAGCCTTGCAGAGCACGCGAGCAGACTCATTATCCTGGACAGTGGAAAAGTTCTCGTGGACGAAGCTGCGGCAAAGGCTTT
>JAVWZM010000150.1:0-757 GCA_036661035.1 Oscillospiraceae bacterium | reverse complement strand
CCGCCGGCAGCGGACTTGCGGTCTACAGCGATTTCAAATCCCAAACCGACGACACGGTTGAGGGCGCAGCGGTTGACTATGTTGACCTCTCCTCACTTGTTGGTCACACAAACGCGCTCTAATCGCGCAAAACAACAAAAAACAAGCCCGGAACCGACCAAATCGGTCGGTTCCGGGACTGTAGCCATTTTTCTTCCGACAAAAATTTCTTGACGAAACTTGTGCATTATGCTAAAATGTATATTTGCACGGGTATTGCTGTGCTTTTTGTCGTCCGTCAAGACAAAACTTTGGTTTTTCGCGGAATATCTTTTGGTATTTCCGTTAAAAATAAATAAATAATTTTCGAGGAAAGGAGGAAAAACATGCCAACATTTAACCAGCTGGTAAGAAAAGGAAGAGAGGTTCCCACCTACAAATCCGGTTCCCCGGCTATGCAGAAGGGTCTTAACACCATCAAGAACAAGGAAACGGACATCTCTGCTCCCCAAAAGAGAGGCGTTTGCACCGCTGTTCGTACAGCTACCCCCAAAAAGCCAAACTCCGCTCTCCGTAAAATCGCTCGTGTTCGCCTTACGAACGGTTACGAAGTTATCGCCTATATCCCCGGAATTGGTCATAACCTTCAGGAGCACTCCGTAGTCATGATTCGCGGCGGTCGTGTAAAGGACCTTCCCGGTGTCCGCTATCACATCATTCGCGGAACCCTAGACACCCAAGGTGTTGCAAACCGCAGACAAGCTCGCAGTAAGTATGG
>JAVWZM010000149.1:0-758 GCA_036661035.1 Oscillospiraceae bacterium | reverse complement strand
GGCCGTCATAATTTGGGGGAAGAAATGCCTGTGTTTGTGTACCGCCTAATGCAGTTTACGTTGAAGGATGAATTATCCAAACGCTATGGCAATCAAGCGACGATTGAGATTTTTAGAAACGCAGGTGAATTGGCGGGGCGTGAGCTGGCCAATCATATGCTGAATTTAGAGCTACCCTTGAATGCCTTTGTTGCACAATTGCAGGAGGTACTTGAAAAAAATAAAATTGGCATTTTGCGCATTGAAGAATTTGATGTAGAAAGCGGAAAAGCCATCCTCACCGTGGGGGAGGATTTGGATTGCTCTGGATTGCCCATAACGGGTGAAACGGTTTGCAATTATGATGAAGGCTTTTTGGCGGGCGTTTTGAAGGCTTATACCAAAAAAGAGTACATTGTAACCGAAGTGGATTGCTGGGCAACAGGTGCTCGTGTCTGCCGGTTTGAGGCTTTGATCAAAAATACCGACGGAGAATAAGCATGAAAGAGCAAGACATTCATTTACTACAGGAACAAATGGAAACGCTCATTTTAAATAAACCGATTCCTGATTCCATAAAGTGCACTGCGCCAGAGCTACATGAACTGCAGGAAACGATCTCCTATTTGTCGGATTGCTTGAAAGAAGCCAATGATTTTTTAATGAACTTATCTGTGGGAAACCTTGAAGTGAAAACGCCTAGGCGTCATAATTATTTGGCGACCAATCTCAAGGAGCTGCATTCGGGCTTGCGGCATTTGACTTGGCAGGCAAATCAG
>JAVWZM010000148.1:0-761 GCA_036661035.1 Oscillospiraceae bacterium | reverse complement strand
CCTGGCGGTAGCAGGATATGCGTACAGCGCATGTCGAGCTGTGCATGGACATAGCTTCGGAAGGCCCGCCAGTAGTCGTCTCCGCCCTTTGCAAGCCCGTGCTGTCGGGTGGGACCGTCATAATCGAAAAAGTTGAGCATGCCCAAACGGGACTGTGATAGCACAGGAACCAGCGGCGCATGCACCGTACAGCGGATGGGGAGCTCCGTTTTGTCCGCGCCGACCGTGATTGTGAGCGTGCCAGAATATTCCTTGGGCAGTTCATCGGTAGCCGCCTGTACGCACAGATAGAGCGCAAGCGGCTTTCCGTCGGGCAGCTCCTCTTGTGCAAGCGGCTTTAGCGCGTCAAAAACCTCAAAGGGGGCTTGGCGCGTGACGAAATTTTGACAGCTTTCGTAGTCGGTCGTCGTCATCAGGGTGGGCGAGGTATTTTCGTTTACGCCCACGGGGAGCAGGCGGTACAGCTGTACCGCTGGCCCCTGTCCGCCGTCCCAGCGGAGCGCCGCAGAAAGCGTGTCGGAAAGAACACCGCCCAAAAGCTGTGCCCCGTCATGACCGCCGCGAGGCAGGTGCAGGTTGATGCGGGACAGCTTGCTATGCGCGGAATCGGGGTACAGCCAATCGGTATCGCTGAAAACTGAAAAATGCATGTCCTTAATCCTCCTGCGTCTGTTCTTCTGGCTCAATGGTCGGGATATAGACTGTGACGGTTGTCCCCTCGCCTAAACGGCTGACGCAGGATAGACCAAACGGCTCACCGT
>JAVWZM010000147.1:512-781 GCA_036661035.1 Oscillospiraceae bacterium | reverse complement strand
GCAGAACAAGCGCCGCGATGATTAGCACTAAGGGCTGGGATGAAAACTGCCTTATAACCTCGGAGTTTAGGTTTGCCTCCGAAGCGGAACGTGTTACTACCATGCCGGTTGCGATGGATATGAGCAGTGCGGGAATTTGGCTCATAAGTCCGTCGCCAACGCTGGCGGTTGAATAGGTATGCGCTACCGATTGAAAATCTCCGCCGGCCATAAGACCAATTATCATACCGCCGATTAGGTTTATTAGGGTGATGATGATTGAGATGATG
>JAVWZM010000147.1:0-502 GCA_036661035.1 Oscillospiraceae bacterium | reverse complement strand
GACAAACTTTGAAGCACCGTCCATGGAACCGAAAAAGTCTGCCTCGCGCTGGATTTTTTCACGGCGGTGTTTTGCTTCGGCTTCGTCAATAATGCCGGAGCTGAGGTCGGCATCAATTGCCATTTGCTTGCCGGGCATAGCGTCTAGGGTAAATCTTGCGGAAACCTCCGCAACGCGCTCGGCACCCTTGGTGATAACGATGAACTGAACTAAAACGATGATTAGGAATATAACAAGGCCGACTACGACATTGCCTTGAATAACAAACTCGCCAAAGGTCTTTACAACCTCGCCCGCATAGCCGTTATTGAGAAGGATTGAACGGGTGGAGGATACGTTAAGAGCCAAGCGGAGCAAGGTTGTTAACAGCAGGAGCGACGGAAATATTGAAAAATCCAACGGCTCCGTGATGTACATTGTCATGAGGAGAATTACGAGAGATATGGTGAGGTTTAGAATGAACATGAAGTCCAATATTGCCGTATTTAGTGGGACAATCAAC
>JAVWZM010000146.1:239-805 GCA_036661035.1 Oscillospiraceae bacterium | reverse complement strand
CTTTATGTTGGGAATTCTACACGCTGCGGCAGGATTCGTTGAAACGGATTACGACCGATGAAGGCAAGCTGCTGCGTGTGAATCGTTCTATTCAGGCAGAGGGTGCTTTTGGGCAGCTCAAGAATAACCGCAATTTCAAGCGCTTTTTGACCGGTGGAAATTGCAAGGTTTTGTCCGAACTGTATTTTCTGGCGCTGTCGCAAAATATTGCGCGGTATCTATCCAAGTGCAACACCGGCACTCTGAATTGCCATCTTTGCAGACCCAAAGCGCTGCTCAAATTCTAAAGTTTCTGAATATTCAAAAACAGCCTCCCACATGGCGGCATTTTCGGTCGCCACAAATGTGTCGGGCTTGTTTTGGCTGCCAAGTTTTCAACATTTGGATGCTGAAAACAAGAGTTTTCAACAAAATTGCCACTGCTGCAATCGAAAAGGCGCTGCTGCTGATGTGTAACACATCTGCAACAGCGCCTTTGATTTTATGCTGCCATGTTGGCCGCATATGCTTCTTTCACGGTATCTCCTTCACCTGGATTTGAATTATGCGCTTTTCAGTGCCCACAT
>JAVWZM010000146.1:0-229 GCA_036661035.1 Oscillospiraceae bacterium | reverse complement strand
TATACAGGAAAACGGCCCGTTTGGCGAGCCATTTGACGTGAGAATTATGAGGGAAAATATTAAGCAGAGTGCTGCAAAATTGCCCTTATTTTTTGTTGAAAACTTGAGCCTACAACTGCACGCGGGATACTGCTTTATTTGCTTTGGGCTGATCCACCGGCAGACCCTCAAATAGCCAACGAAGCTCCTGCCGGCTACGCGGCCATTGGAAACCGCCACCGTTTTCAAT
>JAVWZM010000145.1:266-871 GCA_036661035.1 Oscillospiraceae bacterium | reverse complement strand
AAAGAACTTCAATCACTTGCACTAGATGTTAGAGTATTAACACGCGATATGGATGAGCTAGAAATCAAAGAAACTGTTGAAGAAGGCGAAATAGTAGCTGTTAATATCGAAGGTGCACCACAAAATCCAGAATTTATCGATGAGGATGTAGAACTCACTGAAACTGAGTTAGAGGTAGAACCAGATCTTGAAGAAGAAACATTAGATTTTGATTTTGATGATACAGTTGTAGATGATTTATTCGAAGAACCATTAGATGATTTGGATTTATAAAAGCTTAAGAAGGGAGTAAAGGTCATGACTAATATGGATCAATCAATCCTATTTGAAGCAATAAGAATTGGATTAGCTTCCCCTGAAAAAATTCGTGAGTGGTCTAGAGGAGAAGTAAAAAAACCAGAAACAATCAATTACCGTACACAAAGACCTGAACGAGACGGGCTATTCTGTGAAAAAATATTTGGACCTAGCAAAGACTGGGAATGTCATTGTGGTAAATACAAACGTATCAGATATAAAGGTGTAATTTGTGACCGTTGTGGTGTAGAAGTTACAAAGGCCAAAGTACGTCGTGAAAGGATGGGACACATCGAGCTTGCAGCTCC
>JAVWZM010000145.1:0-256 GCA_036661035.1 Oscillospiraceae bacterium | reverse complement strand
GAATGGGGCTTATTCTTAATCTTTCACCAAGATTATTAGAAAAAATTCTTTATTTTGCATGCTATATTGTTACGGATGCTAAGGATACAGGCTTATCATACAAAGAAGTACTTACAGAAAAAGAATTCAGAGAAGCTGAAGAAAAATATGGCTACGGCTCATTTACAGCAGAAATGGGTGCTGAAGCAATTAAAAAACTACTTGAAGATATTGATCTTGAAGGAGAAAGCATTGAGCTTAAAGCTGGGCTTAAAGA
>JAVWZM010000144.1:0-877 GCA_036661035.1 Oscillospiraceae bacterium | reverse complement strand
ACATGGTGAAAAAGCATCTGAGCCTGTGCTGCGTGGCATTAATATAGAAATTGAAAAAGGCGATTTTATAGCAATCATGGGTAAATCCGGCTGCGGCAAAAGCACGCTTTTGAATATTATCGGATGTCTGGACGAATACACAGGCGGGCAATATTTGCTTTTGGGCAAAGAAGTGGCAAGCTTTAGTTCCAAGGCAAAGGCAGAGGCACGCAGCAAAACATTTGGCTTTATTTTCCAAGCTTTTCATCTTTTGCCCAATGCCACCGTTTTGCAAAATGTGCAGCTCCCATTACGATATACAAGCCTTGCCAAAAAAGAGCATGAGGCTACCGCAATGGCAGTGCTTGAAAGCCTTGAAATTGAGCAGCTTGCCAATAAATACCCCACGGCTCTTTCCGGCGGCGAGCAGCAGCGTGTTGCAATTGCGCGCGCAATTGTAAACTCCCCAGAGGTGCTTTTGGCAGATGAACCCACAGGCAATTTAGACGCCGACACAGGCAAGCTTATAATGAAAACCTTGACACGGCTGCACGCCGACAATGGAAAAACCATTGTTCTTGTAACCCACGATGTAAAAATTGCAAGCTATGCAGATAAGATAATCGAAATGCGAGGCGGCGTTATCGCAAACTATATTTACAAAAACGGAGGCGGCGTATGCTAAGCAAAACACAGCGTGCCTTGCTGTCGGCAGGAATATGCATTTGCCTTGTTTCTGTACTGCTTTTTGTTTGCAGCTTGCAGCAGTCTATAACCGAGGTTACACTGCAAAAAAAGGCTCTTGAAAAAACAAGTAAAAGCCTTGCATTTTACATGAGTACCGATGAAATAAATTCCGAAAGCTTTTCTTACAGTTCTTTTGGAAAGGAGCGCGTGG
>JAVWZM010000143.1:0-880 GCA_036661035.1 Oscillospiraceae bacterium | reverse complement strand
AAGGCAGCTATTGTACCAATCGAACAAAGCGGCATCGTATTCGGGATTGTTGGAAAATTGCTCTATTATAGGCAGGTTTTCCACAAGGGTGGGCAGCTCGTGGTTTATTATTGTGTGCAGGGTTTTAAGGTCGTTCTTTTCAAGACAATAGTTTGCAGTAATCACATTTTCTCTATAGTCGTGCTTAAATTGTGCTATTTTATCAAAAGCTATTTGATAAGTTTGGCGGTGTGCATAGCGCAGCTTAATTTGCTCGGTAAGGTTTTCTTGGCGCAGCTCCCTTTGTAAGAAATTGGACATTCTTATGCCGTAATTAAATATCATAATGTAAATAACAAACATTATGGTGGGAGTGATGATTTGCGCCATGGAAAACCAAATGATGTCCAGATTATAATAATTGTTGTAGCTATTGAAAAGCATAAACAGTGTGAGAGCCATGTGCAGATAAAGCACCGTGTTTAGCTCGTAGGCGCAAGAGAAAAACACCTTAATGCGAAGAAGATTTACAGGGGAAATGTAGTATAATAACGCTATCAAGGTGAAAATACTTGCAAGCATGGTGATGATAATGGCGTATATTTCTACTGAGAAAATCTGAAAAGTGTTCTTTTTAAGGGCAAGAGATAAAATGCCGGCAAACATGCCGCGCCAGCACATAATATTAAAGGTTGAAAAAACACCTGCAAAAGCCGCCTCCGACACAGAGGTATGATAAAGCAGCTTAAACAACGCAAAATATGTGACGGTGTGTATTAGGTAGGCTGCAGGCTCGTTGTTAAGAAAGGCGCAACCTATGTTTACACCGCAAAGTACAAGAGCGCCTACAAAGCAGGGAATATAAACATTTTTCCATGGTTTCCAAATGCGCGTGGCTACT
>JAVWZM010000142.1:0-888 GCA_036661035.1 Oscillospiraceae bacterium | reverse complement strand
CCCATATATTTAGCACACCAAGTAGCCTCATCTATGCTTTCTTTCATATCAAGATAATACTTTGTGCCAAAGCCTAAGCCATACGGAAAATTAAAATTGCTTTCTCCGTTTTCGTTTAATGCGGGTATTACCCTAAACCTGTAACGTGGGTTACCTTCGTATTGTTCTTGCAGTTTGCCTATGACATCTATTGTCGACCAACGTGTGCCGATATGTAATTCTTTTGCACCGTCTTTTTTACGGTCTTTCAGTTGGTTTAAATAAGCATCATATTTATTTTGCAAGCGTATAGGGTTTAAAGCTTCCTCTAAGTCCTCAATAATATCATCAACATACAAAAGCTTTGCAACTTCAACCGCACCTGTAAGTGTTCCGCTTATAGAACGGCAAGTAAGCGTAGGGAAACGGCGAGATTTATCAATATCAATGCTTTCATCTTCCGCACTTGTGCTTTTTATGCAATGCCCGGGGAAAACATCTGCCCATAAATATTCGGGGTTTCCGATAATTGAATTAACTTCTTTGTAAAAGCCTTTTGTAAGCTTGTCCGAGTGGCCCGACATCAAGTTTGCCATATCGGGATATTTACCCATAAGCCAAGTTAAAAAGAATATGCCAAGAGTAGATTTTCCTACACGAGGTGGCAAGCTTACCGCTAAAAAGTCTAATTTATCGTCTGCTAAGTCTTGCAAATCGTCAACAACAATTTTTAAAACTTTTCGCCGTGGCAGATAAAACTTCTTTTGCGGTTCTCTGTTCCACTCGACATATTGCAAATAACTGTCAAAATCATACAAGGCATCAAATAAAAGCGTTTTCTTTTGCAGATTATAACACTGTTCTAGCTCTTGTGCAGATAAAGCATTGTTTTTTAAAAGCAAAGCACTT
>JAVWZM010000141.1:0-965 GCA_036661035.1 Oscillospiraceae bacterium | reverse complement strand
ACACCTGCTTGTCTTTGGAGCATCTTCTGGGGCGGCTGGACGGGGTTATCGACATCCTGTCCACAGATCCCCTGATCTATACCATGGCCTCCAACGACCCGCGCGATTTTACCTATATCCACCGTTTGGAGGATTCCGACCAGCTTGCCACCACCTTCGAGCACCTGCGTATTCTCTCTGGGGTCGACCGCATCCAGCTCTATGTCAGCAATGATTACCCCTACTCCAATACCAGAACCAACATTGTCCAAATCAGTCAGATTGAGCAAAGCGGCTGGTATCAGTCCGCCGCGCAGGGCAGTTTGCGGCTGTGGTGCGCACCAGCCGACCTTGGGGACCCGTCCGGAGCCGCGCAGGAGTGCTTTTCTTCCATACAGGTGGTATACAATCCGCGCAGTGTAAAGGAGCCGTTGGCCATCCTCCGTGCGGACATCGACGCCCGCCATGTGCAGGAGCTCTTGAGCGGGATCTCCATTACCGAAAACAGTCTTCTGCTGCTTTTGCGCGGGGATGAGATCCTGCTCACATCCAGCTTGGATATCCCCCCTTCGCGCATGGGCGCACTGGTGGAGCAGCTGCACCATTCCCCAAGCGGCACATGGGAAACCATACAGGCTAGCGGCACAAACTACTATGTCCAGTCCAAGGGCATTGGCCCGTCGGGCTGGCGCATTGCCAGCATCCTGCCCTACCGCGATGTGTTCCGTCTGAGCCATGAGCTGAGCATTGAGATGCTGATCATCGTCATCGCCGTTGCGCTGGCGGCTTATCTGCTGGCATATCTCATCAGCCAGTCCACGCTAAAGCGGGTATCTCTGCTTACCGATACGATGCAGGCCGTGGAAAAGAGCAACGTTACAGTGCGGCTGGAGCCGTCTGGCAACGATGAGATCGCCCAACTGATGAGGGGCTTCAACCAGATGATGGATCGCGTGGATACGCGGATGGAGGAGCGGGTGGAATAC
>JAVWZM010000140.1:0-1066 GCA_036661035.1 Oscillospiraceae bacterium | reverse complement strand
AGAGATTGTGCCTTTTTAAAGGTTTTTTGACAAATGCTATATTATACTAGGATAATAAAACCACGGCAAATGGGAAAGGGCTGTAATATGGAACGCTTACAAATTTTAGTTACCATGCCACAGGGCGAAGTATTTGATACCTTTTGGAACGAGGAATTATTGGCACAGCTTAGCGGCATAGGCGAAGTGCATTTAAACCAAACGGGCGCGCAGTATACGCAAGAGGGCCTGTGCCAAGCTATTAAAAATATAGACATTTGCGTTACGGGCTGGGGCTGCCCTGTGTTTACAGCCACGGTGCTTGCACACGCAAATAAGCTGCGATTTATCGCCCATACAGGCGGCTCTGTAAGGCCACTGGTTACAGACGAGGCGTACAATATGGGCATACGTGTGGCAAGCGGAAACGCAGTGTTTGCCGAAAGCGTGGCAGAGGGCACAGTGGCATATGCTTTGGCGGCTTTGCGCAAAATACCCTTATACGCCAAAGGCATGGCAAACGGCGAGTGGAAAGGCGGCGGCGAAAACCGCGGCTTATTGGGGCGCAGCGTGGGCATAGTGGGCTACGGCATGATTGCGCGGCACGTGGTGGAAATGCTTTCGCCCTTTCGCTGCCATGTAAAAGTATGCTCGCGCCATATTTTAGAGGAAGAATTGGCAAGGCAAGGCATGGAAAGCGCAAGCATGGAAGAGATATTTAAAAGCTGCGACATAGTGTCTTTACACAGCAGCATGACCGCTGAAAATTATCATATTATCACCGAAAGCTTAATGAACACCATGAAAAACGGCGCATTGCTGATAAACACCGCACGGGGCGCAGTAATAGACGAGGCCGCCCTTTGCCGCGTGCTTGCAAAAAGGCAAGACATTACCGCCGTACTGGACGTGTACGAGGAGGAGCCATTGCCGCCGCAGCATGTACTGCGCACGCTGCCAAACGCCTTGCTTATGCCACATATGGCAGGCCCCACTATAGACAGACGTTTTGCCGTAACCCAAAGCATTTTGCAGGATATTCGCCATTATCTGCAAGGGGAAAAGCTAAGCTGCGAAATATCCTATG
>JAVWZM010000139.1:0-1166 GCA_036661035.1 Oscillospiraceae bacterium | reverse complement strand
GTTTCAAAGCACAATACAACTATCGTTGATAAAGAGATAGACAGATTATATAAAAAGACAGGGCTTACCGAAGTGTTGCCCGGTTATGCGCAAAGCAGCTTTAAAGTGGACGGCGAAACAAAATATCTTACTGCGCAAGAATTTGCCGAGTATGCCGAAATAAAGGGGCAAACGGCCTTTGAGGAAATAAAAGCATTAATATCCACAGAAAGATACAAGCAATTGCCCGACAGTGACAAGGCAAAGCGCATAACGGATTTATATGTATATTCAAACGCTGCGGCAAAATACAAAGCACTTGGCATAGAGCCGCAGGGAGCCGACAAGAAGAAATTCGATGCACAAAAATTAGGGATATCTCCGGCGGCATATAAGGAAATACAGGGCATAGAGGGCGATAAGGGAGTAAGCGGTAGCACGCTACCATTATCCGCAAGCAGAAAGAAAAGAGCCGCAATTGACAAGGCAGCGGCTGGCACATCAAGAGCAGAAAAAGTAAAGCTTTATGAAATGTTTGGTGTATCAAAACAAGTGTGGTAACGGCACCCGCATCAAGGACTAAAAATAACCCACTTTGTAACCCACTTATTGTTGTAAACTCGGTTTATCGGTTGATTATACAGAATAGTGATATATCATAAAATGCCGAGTTTAAGCCTAAAAACCGTGCTGATAAAATAGCCGAAATAGTCTAAACAGGGTTCGAGTCCCTGAAAGTGCACCATAAAAAGCCACGTAGTTAAGTTAAAACTACGTGGCTTTTTTAATCAATATAGAGCCAAATGTTTCTCCTTTGAAATTGCTGCCCAATCAAATCCGTTTTATGGGATTTATTGAATATGCTCTACTTTTTGGCTCTTTGTCAAATGTTGGGGAAGCCTCCCGTAAAACAGGAATTGCGTCAAGGTGTTCTATTCGTTGCGCACCACAACATTTAGTATAGAGCCCACGATGCAGATTATGTTATACTTGGCACAATACGCGACCTTGCAATTTTGTGTACCTTTACCCATTTTGCAATTATCTAAAATGCGTTATTGCTACACAAAAGTTTTACGAAAGAGCAGAAACAAATTTTTACACTGGTGAGTACTTTTTATATTCTACGAGGTGAAATAATTGAAAACATTAATTATGATAAGTGGCACAATGGGTGTTGGAAAAAC
>JAVWZM010000138.1:0-1167 GCA_036661035.1 Oscillospiraceae bacterium | reverse complement strand
CTTTCTTTCCGCATTGGAAATTGCAGATGAGGGTTATTCGCTGTTTTTAATGGAGCAAATTAAGCGTGGCGTGGCACTGGCAATGGCAGACATGGAGCAAGTGGCAGTTTACCGTTATGACGGTATCTGCGATATTAATGTGTTTCGCCGCAAAAAAACAGGCGATGAAATTAAGATGCTGCCAAACACAGAAATAGCCGCGGATAAAAGCCTTACCTTACTGCGCTATGAAAAAGCAAACGGAGAAATAAAGGCGATTACCGCCCATTATTCTTGCCATGCCAATGTTGCAAACAGCAATGAGCTACAGCCGGATTACGCAGGCATTGCCCTTGGCATGCTAGACGAGCATTACGGTGGAGTTTCAATGTTTTTGCAAGGCTGCACGGCAGATTTACGGCCGGCAAACATAGACGAAAACGGACGTTTTGCATCGGGAGATTACAATACGGCAAAGCAGTTTGCCGATACATTTTACAAGGCATGCGTCGCGACATTTGAAAAAACAGCCATTTTAATAAACGAAGCTGCAGATATAAAGCATGTGCAAATTAAGCTGCCGCTGCAAAACCTTAAACGACCTTGAAAAAATGCTGAGCAGTGGCAGCGATATGGATAGAGAATGGGCGCAAAAGGTATTGGAAAAGCAAAATCGCAACTATGAAACACTTGATATTGGTAGCATTTCATATGGCGAGGGCTTATTGATTTTAACCTTTAATGCGGAGGTTTCGCAAGGCTATGCGCAATTTGCGCGGAATATTTGCCCACAAAGCATTTGTGTGGGCTATACAAATGGCATGATAGGCTATTTATGCAGCAAAGCACAAATTAACGAAGGCGGCTATGAGCCATGTGGCTCTGCAAAGTATTTTGCGCTGGCAGGTACATTTGCGCCCGAATGTGAAGAAAAGGTTTTTATAGGAATGGGCAGTGCCATTATAAGAAACCAAAGCGAAAAAAAGGCGTAGCGGCTTTGCATGGGATAATCAAAAGTAAAATTGCTGTGTTAAAAAACAATGGATATAAAACAAAAGAGAGAAGTGTAGGTTCATGCAAGAAGGTACAGTTATGGACGCATATTTCGATGAAGTATGCGCAATTATCAAAGCAATCCACACAGAAGAAAAAGACCACATTTTACAATGTGCGCGCATAATTGCAAAT
>JAVWZM010000137.1:0-1285 GCA_036661035.1 Oscillospiraceae bacterium | reverse complement strand
ATTTTTAGGGTTGCCTGTGTTTGTGATTTTTAAATTCATAAAAAAAGACAATCCAACATTATTTAAGCCGATAGACCACGGACAGATTTTGCAAGCAATTATATTAGATGCAAAATCTAACGCAAAAACTGGCAACACCATAGGTAGAGCCATTATTGGAAATGCTATTGCAGGCGATGCAGGTGCAATAGTCGGCGCTATGACTTCAAAACGACAATCTGTAACAGACTTTTTAGTTGTTTACGAAGATGACTACAGGGAAACTATTACCGTTGATAACAATAGCCAAATGTATAATAAGCTTATTTACTACGTTAAGCTAAAATGACTTATCCCTCTTGCATTATATCTTTTATCTTGCTATAATAAATACAAGTAAATAAAAAGGTTTAGCCCTTTACCCATTTGTTGGGGTTAGTGTAGCGCATTATTGCGCGGTGGTTTATTCACCGTGTTTTAATGCGCTATTTTTATTGCCTAAAAGGAGGGTTAAACGTGATAGATAGCATTGGCTTTATATACCTTGGCACCACGCCGGGCACAAGCCGCACGGATTATACCGTGGCCGTGCCCTACCCTAGTGCAGACGGTGGCGCGTTTGAAACCTCGCGAATGGTAAGCGCCGGGCGTAACGCCTTGGGAGAAATGGTAGGCGAGGTAGTGGGGCGCTCTATAGATAAGCAAAATATGGCTTGGAACGGCAGTATTTCACCGCAAAAATGGTGGGAAATTAATCGATTTGTAGAGGCAGGACACTTCGTATTTTATTGCCATTACTTCAATTTTAATCTTGGGTATTGGCAAACGAAACAGTTTTATGCGAGCGATTTTAAAGTAACGCCATATATGGTGGATAAAGCAACAGGCATACCGAAGATGCTTAAAAGCGCAAGCTTTAACGTGATAGATTGTGGGGTGGTGTAATGCAACCGACAAGCCCTGCATATAAGCGCGAAATGGCAAAGGCGATACGAGGGCAAGCGCTTGTACGTATCAAAATGGGGGTAATAGATACCGATGCCGCGCCTACGTCTATTCCGCAAGACAATGGGCACATATATTTTTCTGATATCAGCGCCCCGCTTAGAGATAACGCAATACCGATTAAAGTGTACGGCACCTTTGAAACCAACAGAATAAGGCTGGACGGTACACAGCTGGTAGTGCCGCGCAAGGGTGAGAAAATGCTGGTGGAGGGCTTTGTATCCGCTGAAATAAGCGATGCCGGCGGCAGGTATATTAACGCGCCGCAGATATCATTTACTTCCACCAAGAAAAACACTGT
>JAVWZM010000136.1:0-1413 GCA_036661035.1 Oscillospiraceae bacterium | reverse complement strand
GTAGTTTATCTCTGTTTTTAGTATTCGCGCGGAAAACTCCTGTGTAAATTGGCTTTGTGCGCTTACTATGTCCAAGGCTTCAAGCTCAGGCGAACCTCTGATATCCATTTCGTAGGTATTGCGCAATACAAGGTAATCGCGCACCCATTTTGCAACTTTTGTAGCAGTGGTACTATCTGTAATAAGTGGATTGTCAAGGTTTTCTGTCGCTCCGTCCACGTCTGCATTTAATACATTAATGCCTATGGCAGATGCAGATTTCACAAGCTTTCGCCCTGTAATAATTATCTCGGTATTACCGCCTGCACTTACTACAAAATCGGCAGATGCGGCATATAAATCTTGTTTCCATACTCTGCCCACACTTACAGTTGCCTCGACGTCTGTTGCATCGGGAAAAGTTATATGCACGCTATCTTCTCTATCCATGAAGTGCATGCCTTTGTATAATTCACTTCTTGCCGCCTCTGCCGCATAAGAATATACATTGCATGTAACGCTTTTAAGCGTGGGTATTTTACTTACTTTCGGCTTTGTTTTAGATTTTTTAAAATCAATCGCGAAATCTTGTTTTACTGTAGAAACAGGCTGCATTTGTATAAAGCCGTCACGGTCTGTATATAGCACGCACTGTGCCGCATGGGCGATAAGCTGTAAGCACTCTTTATGCGTTTTAATGGGCATAGGCGTTGTGGTTTTAATAAGTTTTAGCCCCTCCCACAAACGATATGGCACATCACCCACTAGCTGCGGTAAAGCAGCATCATTTAATACATTCACGGCTAAATCGTACAGCGTAGCCCCTGCGGCATTGTACGTGCCTTTATAATAGGTGCTTGTTAAACTTGGCAAAAGCCCCTCAGCTTTAAACGTAGCCTTGTCACCGTCCACTGTGGGCTTAGCTGTTAGGCGATATTGTCCACCGTTTATCCATTCCGTGGTGCCGCCCTCGTATATTTCGCGCCAATGCTCAAACTCTAGTGCCGCCCAGCCGTCACCGTCCGAATAAATATCTTCCCACCCAAGGCCGCCTGTAAGCTTTCGTGCATATTCAAGGCTTATTGGTGCGTGCTGTTCCATGTATTTCCATATGCCATTTGGGTTATCGGGATTATACAAATATTGCCCACTGCCTGTAATAGCATTGAAATTCACTAGAGAAAAATCTAAAGTTTCTGTTGGTAAGCGGCGGCCGATAGTATCTACATCTGTCTTTTGTATAGATGAATAGATATCTTTTGCATTAAATACGATACCTGTACCAAAAGTGATTTTTTGCAGCCTTGCGCGGCGATATGGCTTGTTTGATGATAAAAACTCAAGCGTAATACTGTCAAAATTTTCGATTTCTTCGCCTGTGTTCCAGTCTGCGCTTGTTGGCGAGTATATCTTTTCAATCAACTTTGTTTGGCC
>JAVWZM010000135.1:0-1586 GCA_036661035.1 Oscillospiraceae bacterium | reverse complement strand
CATCATTGCAACGCCGCCCTGCATAAACAGGTTAGAATAGTGCAAGCTGCCGGTTTTTAATGTTGCGTAATCCATGCAAGATTTTGTTTCGTTTTGCATGCGAAGTACCATTTCATAATATGGTTTAAAGAAAGACAGGTCATCGTCCATTATAGTGCTTTTGCCTTCGGCAACGCCCCAGTTTTGTACGCATGCATTCCATGTGTGGAACAATGCACCATATTTCTTTTCAGTGCCTTCGCCGCTTGTTAGCTTTGCGGCTAAATCTTCAAATTCTTTCCAAGTCATATCGTTTGATGGGTATTCAATTTTAGCTGCATCAAAAATATCTTTGTTGTAAAAAAGTACATAATAGCCACTGGAGGTAGGCAGAGCAACAACCTTGTCGTCTAAAACAAAGCGCTCGCCCATACCATTGTAAACAGACAAATCTACGTTGTCGCGTTTTACATACTCTGTCAAATCTGCAAGCTGGCCTTTTTCTGCCATTGCAGCTGTGGTGTCGCCGGCTTTAATCCAAATTACGTCAAGCTCGCTGCCGCCATTAAGCATAACGTCTAATTTTGTTTGATAATCTGCTGACGGAATATCAATCAGGTCGACGGTTACATGTGGGTTTTTTGCCATGTAGGCATCTGCAATAGCCTGAAATTGTGGCTGTGTGGCTAAATCCCACGAGGATACCTTAATGGTAACAGGCTCTGCTTTGGCTTGCGAGACGGAGGCTGTGCTTGTGGAGGCAGGTGCTTGAGAAGGTGCCGGTTTGCTTGTGCAGCCTGCAAGACACATTGCCGACATAACAACACTCAAACTTAATGCAATTAACTTTTTCATAAAAATCTCCTTTTTCATTGTTGTAATGGAAGACATCTTCCTTGGTGCTACCATTATAACGCGCTTGCTTTTGCATTATTAGTTTCTATATTTTGAAAAATCAGTACTTTTTATTGATTTGCTTCAAATAAAACCGTCTTTTTTTCATAAACGGTTATTTTTCGCTTTCCTTGCCCTGCTTTTCTGTCTGATATACGCCATGCACCTTATATTCATACTGTTTAGGTGTCATGCCAGCATATTTTTTAAACACCTTCGTAAAATAGTAAGAGTTTTCAAAGCCCAAACGGTAAGACAGCTCATATACTTTGCACTTTTCATCTCGTATAATTTCACGTGCGCGTTTGATTTTAATTTCGTTTATAAATTCCACCAGAGTTTGTCCGTATTCCTTTTTAAACGCTCCCGAAAGATAGCTCGGCGACAAATTTACATGGCTTGCCAGCTCTTGAAGCATAATTCTTTGGTCTGAATGTTCTAAAACATATTCTTTTACATTTTGTAAAAACAGCTTTTTTGTGCTGCCCATACGCTGCATTCCATTAACAAGGCGTGAACTGAATATGCTTAGCCATTGCATAAGCTGTCTGTGATTGATTGCACTTTGAATTGCCTCTATCTCATTAGATGCGTTTTCAAAAATATTTTCCTCCTGCGCAGTAAGCATGGCTTGTAGCACGGAATACACAGTGCTAAACATTTGTACACACGCACGAATACCTTGTATTCTTGTATGCTTTGTTGCTTCCATA
>JAVWZM010000134.1:0-1596 GCA_036661035.1 Oscillospiraceae bacterium | reverse complement strand
TATTACAGCGTAAATTCGGCTGTTTTGTACGGTTAGCTCTCGGGCGGAGCAGAGCCCCGCCCCTACAGAGCGGGTGCAAAATAGTTGGCTTGTAGGTGTGCCGCCAGCAAGGTGTAATAACCACTCGCGGTTATTACAGCGTAAATTCGGTGGCATTAGCATGAAATTTGGCGGCACTAGCACGAAAAGCGGCGGCTGTTTGTTAATTACGGCTACGGCGCAAAGCATTTATAACAGGTAATTTGTGCGTGTTGATAGGCATTTTGTAGTACCGTGCATTTTCTTGGTAAAAAAAAGACAACTTATGCTTTACCTATTGACTATTTGCGATTACTTGCATATACTTAAGAAAAGCAAACAAATTAATGGAGGTTACATAATGAAAAACAACAAAAAAGGCTTTACCCTAATAGAACTAATTGTTGTATTGGCAATACTTGCCGTTATAGCGGCAATTGCAGTGCCTACAGCTTTCGGTGCAATTACCGATGCACAAATTGCCGCCGATACCGCAAGCGTAGAGGGCTTTAACAGCGCCATTCGCATGCAAGGCACTATTTTGCGCGCGTCAAAAGATTTTGAGGCAAGCGGTGAAAATAGTTACATTAAAGCATTTGAAGCTGCGCAGATAAAGCCTGGCACGATGAAACCACAGTCCAATGGAAAAATCGGCGTTACATGGGTAGCACCAACCACAAATTCAATTGGGTATTTCCAAGTGACAACTCCGGGAACAAATGTGGCGTCAGCTAATACATGGGAAGATATTCTTAACGCAGCCGTAAAAGCAACGGGAGCAGGCAATAAAATCATAACAAATACTCCATAGTACCACATTAATAGCAATTAATTGTCATAAAAGCAATTGCTTAACGAATGATCTATACAGAATGACAATCAAAAGCTCCCACCGTAAATTTGTGGGGGCTTTTGGCATAATATACGCATAAAGAGGTGCAGATACTTGAAAATCAGTAAAAAAGGTTTTACACTAATAGAATTAATTGTAGTTTTGGCTATCCTTGCGGTAATTGCGGCAATAGCTGTGCCAACCGCCTTTGGAGCTATTACCGATGCGCAAATTGCGGCAGATGAAGCTACTATAGAGAGCTTTAACAGTGCTATTCGTATGCAGGCTGCGCTTTTGCGCGTAAATAAAGATGCAGTGGCAGACGTTACAAAAAATAGCTTTTACACGGCAATGACAAATGCACAATTTAATATAAAAGACAGTAAGCCACAATCCAATAATGAGATATTCATAATTTGGGTGAAACCTACGGATAAAACAATAGGACATTTTGAGGTTGCAAAATCCGGAATAAAGGTGGATTCATCAAAATATTGGATGGGTATGCTTACCGAGGCTATAGACGCATCTGCCGGTGTAGGGGTAGGTAATGATGTCATTATAGCTTAACAGATTTTCAAATAGCATGTTCAGTTTGTTTGAAAGCACTGCCTTTTAGTTTTATAGAACCTTTAATTTATGCAAAATAAAATCGCTCTCAATTCCGCTTTACAGCGTTTTGAGAGCGATTTTTTGTTTTGTTTGTGCCTATTTGCCTATCTCGGAAAGCACAAGCCGATTTTTTT
>JAVWZM010000133.1:0-1665 GCA_036661035.1 Oscillospiraceae bacterium | reverse complement strand
GTCGAGCCAACCGCCCACCACGCCTGTAATGGCGTTTGTGCCGCCGGGGCCTGTGGTAACGCATACTGCGGCTATTTTATTTTCAATGCGCGCATATGCCTCTGCCGCAATAGCGCAGGCTTGCTCGTGATGATTATATAATGTGTTAAGTCCTGCTTTATGCCCCAGTGCATCATTAAGGTGCATAGCGCCGCCGCCTGTTACGGAAAAACATTGGTCGATACCGTTACTTACTAAAAAATCCGCTACGTAATCCGCCAAACGCTGTTTCATACCGCATCTCCTCGTTTATATATTAACTACCTCGATGATAGTTTTCGCCATGTAGTCAATCATTTCGTCTGTCATGCCCGGATACACGCCTACCCAGAAGGTGCGGTTCATTATTTTATCTGTGTTTTCAAGGCCACCCACTACGCGGTAGCCTTTGCCTGTAGAGCGCATTTCATCAAAGCATGGGTGCTTTACAAGATTGCCCGAAAACAACATTCTTGTTTGCACGCCTGCGCCCTCTATTTCTCGCACTATTTCCTCGCGAGATTTTGCCACTTCGTCTTTAACAGTAATTAAAAAGCCAAACCAGCTTGGGTTAGAACCACTGCATGGCTCTGGTAAAATAAGCTTGTCCTCTGCGCTTTTAAGTGCCCTGTGCAAACGCTGCCAATTGTAGCGGCGACGCTTTACAAATTCAGGGAATTTAACAAGCTGCTCGCAGCCAATGGCGGCTTGCATATCCGTAACCTTTAGGTTGTAGCCAAAATGGCTGTACACGTATTTATGGTCGTACCCTTGCGGCAGCTCGCCATATTGGCCATCGTAGCGATGCTTGCAGAAATTATCAACGCCTGAGGGGCATACGCAGTCGCGTCCCCAGTCGCGGAAGGAATTAATCATTTTATGCAAAAGCGGATTATCGGTATAAACGCAGCCGCCCTCGCCCATTGTCATATGATGAGGTGGGTAAAAGCTTGAAGTGCCGATATCGCCTATAGTGCCTGTCAGCTTTGTTTCGCCATTCAGCACATATTCGCTGCCAAGGGCGTCGCAGTTATCCTCAACAAGCCATAAATTATGCTTATCGCAAAATGCTTTTACCGCGCCAAGGTCAAAGGGATTGCCCAAGGTATGGGCAACCATAACGGCTTTGGTTTTTTTGCTATATGCCTTTTCAAGCATAGATACGTCTATATTATATTGCGGAATGGTAACGTCTACAAATACAGGTATTGCGCCGTATTGGATAATGGGCGTCACCGTGGTGGGAAAGCCGCAAGCAACGGTGATAACCTCGTCCCCACGCTTGATGCGGCGTTCGCCAAGCTCTGCCGCTGTAAGTGCCATAAAGGCAACTAAGTTTGCAGACGAGCCGCTATTTACAAGGCTTGCGAATTTTACGCCGAGATAACGGGCAAATTCCTTTTCAAATCTATCGGCAAAGCGCCCTGTTGTAAGCCAAAAATCCAAAGATGCGTCCACAAGGCTGCACATTTCCTTTTCGTCGTACACACGCGCGGCATAGGTTACTCTGTCGCCGGGCTCAAAGGCTTTTTTCGGCTCTTTAAAATCGTGATAATATTCGGCTACTGCGTCCAGTATTGCTTTGCGAGATTCTTGTTCTGTTTTATTTGGCATTTATTTATCCTCCGCAAATTCTTTAATTTGTCT
>JAVWZM010000132.1:0-1741 GCA_036661035.1 Oscillospiraceae bacterium | reverse complement strand
CCAAGGCATTCTCGCATAGAACACCTTGGCGCAATTCATATTTTATAGGTGGCTACCCCAACATTTGACAAAGAGCCTTTTTATTTTTATAACTGTAAGGCGTGCTTTGATAAATTTATGTTCATAAAAAGTTTTTAATTTTACCTCTTGATTTTTCATTGGATAAGAGATAAAATATGTTTAGCACTCAAGATAACAGAGTGCTAAATAAAATTATTTTCAATAGGAGGACATAATTATGAAAATTAGACCTCTCGCCGACAGGATTGTCATTAAAAACGTAGAAGCAGAGGAAACCACGAAAAGCGGCATCATTTTAACAGGTGCTGCCAAGGAAAAACCACAGGTGTGTGAGGTAGTAGCCGTAGGGCCGGGCGGCATGGTAGACGGCAACGAAGTAGTAATGAACGTAAAAGTAGGCGACAAGGTGCTTATTGCCAAATACGCAGGCACCGAAGTGAAAGTGGAAGATGACGAATGTGTCATCGTGCGCCAATCGGACATTTTGGCGGTAGTGGAATAATAAATATTACAAAATAAGGAGTTAATCTTTTATGGCTAAACAATTGATGAATGGCGAAGATGCACGCAAAGCCCTTATCAGCGGTATTGATAAGTTGGCAGACACAGTAAAAATTACACTTGGGCCTAAGGGCCGCAACGTAGTGCTTGGCAAAAAATTCGGCGCACCGGTTATCACAAACGACGGTGTGACCATTGCCAAGGAAATAGAACTTAAAGACGTATTTGAAAACATGGGCGCACAGCTTGTGCGCGAAGTTGCCACTAAAACAAACGACGCTGCAGGCGACGGCACTACCACGGCAACCGTTTTGGCACAGGCACTTGCACATGGCGGCATGAAAAACGTTGCCGCAGGCGCAAACCCAATGGATTTAAAGCGCGGCATGCAAAAAGCTGTAAATGAGGCTATTAAAGCTTTTGAGGCAAACAGCAAAAAGGTAAATGGCTCTGAGGATATCGCACGCGTTGCCACTGTTTCGGCAGGCGACGAAAGCGTAGGCACTTTAATTGCAGATGCTATGGAAAAAGTTTCTTCAGACGGTGTTATTACTATAGAAGAAAGCAAAACAGCAGAAACATATTCCGAGGTTGTAAAAGGCATGCAGTTCGACCGCGGATATATTACACCATATATGGTTACAGATACCGAGCGTATGGAGGCAGTTTTAAACGACGCATATATTCTTATAACAGATAAAAAAATATCAGTTATCCAAGATATTTTGCCGCTTTTAGAGCAAATAGTGCAAGCTGGGCAAAAGCTTGTAATTATAGCTGAAGATATCGAGGGCGAGGCACTTTCTACTTTAATTGTAAACCGTTTGCGCGGTACATTTACGGTAGTAGCCGTTAAAGCACCTGGCTTTGGCGACCGCCGCAAGGAAATGCTTGAGGATATTGCCGTATTAACAGGCGGTACTGTAGTAAGCAGCGACCTTGGCTATGAGCTTAAAGACGCCACCATGGAAATGCTTGGTAAAGCGCGTCAGGTAAAAGTAACAAAAGAAAATACAACTATCGTAGACGGCGAGGGCGAGAAAGACGCTGTTACAGCTCGTATTGCTCAAATCCGTGCGCAGATGGACGTTACAACAAGTGAGTTTGATAAAGAAAAACTGCAAGAGCGTCTTGCAAAGCTTTCAGGTGGCGTAGCCGTTATTAAAGTGGGCGCAGCTACAGAAGTGGAAATGAAAGAGAAAAAGCTTCGCATTGAAGA
>JAVWZM010000131.1:0-1795 GCA_036661035.1 Oscillospiraceae bacterium | reverse complement strand
ATACGATTTGCAATAATTGTGTTGTGTGTGATTGCTATGGCGGTGGCTATATTATTTAGCGTGAGAAAGATACAAACAACCAAGGAATATGTGGCGCAAATGCGAAGCACCGCCGACACTCTTTATACTGCCGAAATAGGGCATCTTAAATGGGGAAGCAACCTTTCAGCGGCAATTGAATTTGGTGCAAAATTTACAGGAAGCACCAACGAAAAGGAATGTGTGCTGGGAAAGCATATTTACAGCGATGCTGTGCAAAACGACCACAGCATCGCGGAGGAAATCGGCAAAATAGAGCCGCTGCATAGGGCAATACATCAAGACGCAATAGCGGTATTGAAAACAGCCGAAACAGACAAGACAGCCGCAGAAAATATTTTTAGAGATAAAATACAAACGAACATTGATGAGTTGCTTTTACTGCTGGATAAATCTATCGTTACAAGGCAAGCCTCGGTAATGCAAGCGGAGCAAAGCCTGGACAGCGTTGTGAATATTACTAAAATTGTGGCGATTGTGCTGATGCTCGTTACGCTGATAGCGTGCTTTAATATGTATAGCTATATAAAAAATCAAATAGGCAAGCCTATTTTACATATTGCAGAAACCGCTAAAAAGCTGGCAGAAGGCGAATTGAGTTTAGATTTTACCACAAACAGTACAAACGAAGTGGGAGAGCTTGGGCTTTTGCTAAATGCTTCAGTGATGGAAATAGCAGGGTATGTGGAAGATATTGATAGTGCCATGTCGCAATTTTCTGATGGCAATTTTAATGTTAAGCCGGCAAAGCCATTTATAGGCGATTTTAAAAACATAGAAACATCAATTGCACATTTTATTGTGAACATGAGCGAAACATTAAATACAATTACTCGCTCGTCAGACCAAGTGTCCGGTGGAGCAGAGCAGATATCAAACGGTGCCCAGTGTTTGGCGCAGGGTGCTACAGAGCAGGCAAGCGGAGTGCAGGAGCTTTCGTCCACTATAAACGAGCTGTCGTCACAGGTGAGGCAGACGGCAGATAATTTTAGAGAAATAAACAAAATAATGAGCGTAACTTATGTGGAAGTAACAAACGGCAGCCAAAAAATGGAAGATATGACTGCCGCTATGGACGAGATAATTGTGTTTTCCAAAAACATCAGAAACATTATCAAAACCATTGACGATATAACATTCCAAACGAATATACTAGCCCTTAATGCCGCGGTAGAGGCGGCGCGTGCAGGACATGCCGGAAAGGGATTTGCCGTGGTAGCAGATGAGGTGCGTAATTTGGCACAGAAATCTGCCGACGCAGCTAAGGATATTGCAGACCTGATAGAAAATTCCATTAAAGTAGTAAATAACGGTGCGGTGCTTACGCAAGAGAGCGTAGCTGTGTTTAAAAATATTGTGGACATGTCTGCGCAAATTACCGCAAAGGTGGAAACTGCGTCTGAAGCATCGGCAAACCAAGCTGTTTCAATACAACAGATTGTGCTTGGCATCGAACAAATTTCATCTGTAGTGCAGACAAACTCCGCTACAAGTGAGGAAAGTGCCGCGGCAAGCGAGGAGCTGCACGGGCAAGCGCAATTGTTGAAGGAGCTAGTGTCTAAATTTACGCTGTTTAAAACATCACGGCTATAAAAAGATGCACACAAACTGTACTTGCAATGCTGCAAGCAGTCAAGAAGGGTAGATTACATTATGCTTGATAAGATATCTAGATTTAATTCCCATATGCTGCAAATAATGACGGAATGTAAGGACAACTATATTTTTATAGAAGACACTAAAACGCATCATTGCC
>JAVWZM010000130.1:0-1802 GCA_036661035.1 Oscillospiraceae bacterium | reverse complement strand
TAAAGCCCTCGTCTTTGCTGTATGCAGCTTGGCAAAAGGCTCGAGTACAGGGACAATAATAAATTAAGTTGCTATAAAATAAAAAATGCGGAGGGCATATGAAGGAATATATTGCAGCAGGGGAATTTGTAACAACACATGGCATTTTGGGCGAGCTGAAGCTGTATCCATGGTGCGACAGTGCGGAGTTTGTGTGCAAATTGCCACGGCTTTTTATGAAGGGCGACGGCACACAGTGCGTGAGGATAATGTCTGCACGCGTGCATAAAAACATGTGCCTTTTAATGATAGAGGGCGTAAGCTCTGTGGAAACAGCCCGTGCCTTTATCGGCAAAACAGCATACCTTGCCCGTAAGGACGCAAAGCTGCCAAAGGGCAGATACTTTGTGGACGATATTATAGGCAGCGAAGTAAAGGACGCAGACAGCGGAAAAATTTACGGCAAAATAACAGATATCACTCGGCCTGCCGCACAGGATATTTACACAGTGGAAAATGATAAGGGCGAGGTGTTTTTGTTCCCTGCCGTGCCGGAATTTTTAGTGTCGTTAGAGCCGGAAAACGCTATTGTGACGGTGCGCCCCATAGAGGGTATGTTTACGGTGGGAGGCAAGAGCGACGATGAGGATTGACATTGCAACGCTTTTCCCCGAAATATGCGAGGAATATGCGCAGTTAAGCATCTTGGGCCGCGCCCAGAAAAAAGAACATATCACTATTAAAGCCCATCAGATACGTGAATATACCACCAACAAGCAAAACCAAGTGGACGACTATCCATACGGCGGCGGCCACGGCATGATAATGCAGGCACAGCCCATTTACGACTGCTGCATGGACATTATCGACAAGGTTACTAAAGAGGGGCATGGGCGCCCGCATATTGTGTTTATGACGGCAGGCGGCACAACGTTAAACGAAGAAAAATGCAAGGAGCTTGCGCAAAAAGACAGCATCTTGCTGGTGTGCGGCCATTATGAGGGCATGGACGAGCGAGTGATAGAAGAACTGGCAGACGAAGAAATATCCATAGGGGACTACGTGCTTACAGGTGGCGAGCTTGCGGCATTGGTGGTGGCAGACAGCGTGTGCCGCCTTTGCGACGGTGTGCTTGCAAGCGCCGAGGGCTACGAGGAAGAAAGCCATTATAATGGCATGCTGGAATACCCGCAGTACAGCCGCCCAGAGGTGTGGCGCCAGCGCGCGGTGCCGCCAGTATTATTGTCGGGGCATCATGGCAACGTAGAAAAATGGCGCAAAGAGCAATCGGAACAGCGCACAAGAGAGCGCAGACCGGATTTGTATGAAGCATTAAAAAATAACAAATAGGGCTTTTGATAATTTATAAAGCCTTTGCAATATTAATGTGCATGCTTATTGTGCAGGCCGAAAATTGAATCGCATTTTAAAGCCCACTCGCCATCAAGGTGAGTGGGCTTTTCTGTGAGTGGGGGGGGTGACAACCTTAAAACCATTGGTAAACGGGGTAACAACCGAAGTGCTTTCCCAAAGCGCGTAAATAAGCCGTCGAAAGAACAATAAGTAAACATTTTGTCTGATTATGTGATATATAGTCAATAAAAGCACTGTGCAAGCATTGATTTTGCGAAGTGATAAGTGATATACTAATAGAAAGAATATCGCTAAATACTCAAGATTTTTGCTCCGAAAGGAAATTGCTTAATATGTTAAAAAAGAAAAGCCGAAATTTGCTTATATTGCTTTTTTTCATGCTGCTATCTTTTTGCACGATAATAATCTGCGTAAAGGAAAATGGCGATTATCATCATATGCGTGAGCGT
>JAVWZM010000129.1:0-1822 GCA_036661035.1 Oscillospiraceae bacterium | reverse complement strand
AATAGCGATGATAATATTAGATATACCACCACCCCGTGGGGGTATGCGTAGAAATTTGAAAATAATACAATTTCTATTAAAACTGTTTTAATTGTGCATGTGCGATAGCACGCACATTAGGATAAGTTTTATTAATATTTACTTTTGCTAAAGCATTGTTTTACAAACTAAACCATTATTATATGCAAAGCAAGTAAAATCTTAATAACCCACAAAGAAAGGCACAGAATGGAAAAAATCAAATTCAATATTCAAGGCATGAGCTGTTCGGCATGTAGCACTCATATAGAAAAGGCAATAGGTAGTTTACAGGGTGTACAATCTGTATATGTCAGCCTTTTAACCAATAGCATGACGGTAAGCTTTAACGCGCCACAAACTACTGAAACGCTGATAGACGCAGTGCATAAAGCAGGATATAGCGCAAGCATTACAAGCAATGAAAATACAAAACTTCAGGCAAATAAACCTCGCGCAGAGGAAAGCACACAAGGCTCAGAGCTTGCGGCTATGCAAAATCGCCTTATAATATCATTTGTATTTTTAGTGCCACTGATGTATATTTCCATGGGCTCTATGCTGGGCCTTCCGATACCGTCCTTTTTAAGTGGACATGCAAACAGCGTAAGCTATGCCTTGTCGCAATTCTTGCTTTGCCTGCCAATTGTGTTTGTAAACCGCAAGTATTATATTGGCGGATTTAAAGCCTTGGTGCATGGCGCACCTAATATGGACAGCCTTATAGCAATAGGCTCCGGCGCGGCACTTGCTTACGGAATTTTCGCGATAGGGCGCATAGGATACGGACTTGGCACAAGCAACATGGCTTTAGTAGAGCGATATCACATGGATTTGTATTTTGAATCTGCCGCCACAATTTTGGCACTTATTACAATGGGTAAATACCTTGAAACCAAGAGTAAAGGCAAAACAAGCGAGGCAATTTCAAAGCTTATCAACCTTGCGCCCAAAACCGCTTTTGTAGAGCGAGAGGGCGTAGAAAGAGAAATAGATGTATCTGATGTACATGTGGGAGATGTAGTAATCGTGCGCCCCGGCATGAGCATACCTATGGACGGAGTAGTGCTGGACGGCAGCTCAGGCGTTGACGAAAGCAGTATCACAGGCGAGAGCATGCCAGCGGAAAAATCAATAGGCGATACCGTAACAGCCGCTACAATTAACCTTACTGGTTTTTTAAAATTCAGAGCGACGCGCGTGGGCGAAGACACTACGTTAGCGCAAATTATACGTCTTGTAGATGAGGCAAGCTCCAGTAAAGCACCTATTGCAAAGCTTGCGGATAAGATATCCGGCATATTCGTGCCAACAGTTATAACGGTGGCTGTGCTAGCGTCGGCTGTGTGGCTGCTTGCAGGGCAAAGCGCAGAGTTTGCCATATCCACAGGCATAGCGGTGCTGGTTATATCTTGCCCATGCGCATTAGGGCTTGCAACGCCGGTGGCAATAATGGTGGGTACAGGCAAAGGCGCACAAAACGGTGTTCTGATTAAATCCGGCGAGGCGTTGCAAACTGCCGCTGCGATAAATACCGTTGTACTTGATAAAACAGGCACTATCACAGAAGGCAAGCCACGAGTAACGGATATATTGCCAAAAGGCGCATATACAAAAGAAAAGCTTTTACAACTTGCCGCAAGCCTAGAGGCTAAAAGCGAACATCCGTTAGCTCAGGCAATTTTATCGGAAAATAATTCACCGCTTTTGCCTGTAGCGTCATTTAAGTCTACGGGCGGCAAAGGAATATGCGGTAAAATTGACGATGAATGGTTTTTTGCAGGCAACGAAGTATTGCTCAAAG
>JAVWZM010000128.1:0-2035 GCA_036661035.1 Oscillospiraceae bacterium | reverse complement strand
CGGCACCTTTCTGGTATCTCTTTCGGTGGCGAAAGAGATACACTACGTAGTAATACGTAATCGCGCCTTAAAGCGCGTGTTCTTATTTAGCCTTGCTATATGTATGGACAAATATAGTGATTATCACTGTCATATATATAAAGAACAGCGCACGCAAAGTGCAATAAAATGTGAGAAATGCAATTACATTGCAAAAAGCTCCACGGGCGGAGCAGAGCCACCGCCCCTACGGAGGTTGTGGAACGCAGTTGTTCTGCAATATCACCACCCTTGCGCGCCGTCGCGATAGCGCGCGCAAAGCTGAAGAAACGGTACAATAACCGTAAAGCTAGGCTGTAATAAACACAAACAAACAGTTGCCTGCCCTTATGCTGCTTTAGCATATGGTCAGGCAACTGCTATTTTATATGTTTGCTGAATGAAAATGCTTTAATCTAATTTAGTATTTACCGGAAGAAAATTCGTCGAAATCATTTTTAGCGACTGTGCTTTTCTTGGGGGCGGTGCCTGCAAATTCATTAGTGTTATTGCCTGTATCTTTAACGACAAATTTAGATACAAGAGTGTTTAAAATCTGTGCTTGGCCGGAAAGCTCCTCAGATGCAGCGGCACTTTCTTCGGCTGTTGCGGAGTTTGTTTGTACTACAGAGGAAATTTGCTCCACGCCAAGATTTATTTGGGCAATAGAGGTGGATTGTTCTGACGATGCTGTGGAAATCTGCTCGATAAGCGCAGTGATTTCTTCAGCACCTGTTACTACCTCAGACAAAGACTGGGACGTGGCGGTGGCAATGTTTACGCCGTTTTCTACAGCTTTTACAGAGCCTTCAATAAGTGCATTTGTTTGCTTTGCAGCCTCGCTGCTCTTGGTTGCAAGGTTGCGCACTTCGTCTGCCACTACCGCAAAGCCCTTGCCAGCGGCGCCTGCGCGAGCAGCCTCTACAGCGGCATTCAAGGCAAGAATATTAGTTTGGAATGCAATATCTTCAATAGTTTTAATAATTTTGCCTATTTCGATAGATGATGCGCTAATTTCCTTCATTGCGGACATCATCTGCGTCATTTGCTCGTTGCTGGTGTTGATATGGCTGCCTACTATGCCTGCTGTTCTGTTGGCGTTTGCGGCATTGGTGGCGTTTAGATTAATTTGCTGCGATACCTCGTTAATAGATGCCGAAAGCTCCTCAACGCTGCTGGCTTGCTCTGTTGCGCCCTGTGCCAACGCTTGCGCACCGCTTGATACTTGGTCTGAGCCACTGGACACTTGGTCTGACGAAACTTTTATTTGCGAAATGGTATCGCTTAAAGAAATAATTATCTTGAAAATGGAATCTTCCATATCCTTAAATATGCCAATATATTCGGCTTGAGGGTGCAAATCAAAATTGCCAAGGGCCATTTCGCCAAGCCCGCGAGATGTGTCTGCGATAACAGACTTAGTAGTTGCAATCATTTGCCGCATACTGTTGGCAAGATGCCCTGTTTCGTCGGCTGCTGTATGCTCTATTTCTACATCAAAGTTACCCTTTGCCATTTCAGCCGCCGCTTGCTCCACTTCGATAATAGGCTTACTGATTGACTTTGCCAAAATTCTTAAAATAAATACCGCAAGCAGCATAAACACAATAACTACTATGCTTACTACCAAAATGCCCATGTATGTGTTCTGCATAAATTCGTTTTTGGCAACGGTAACGTACATACCCCAGCCATTAGAGCCTTCTATGGGCGCATATGCCATCAGCTTGCTTTCGCCGCCATAGCTATATTCACCAAAACCGCTGTTGCCTGCCATAACCTCGCGCTCCAAAGCAGCAAGATTTTCAAGGGCAGGGTCTTTCTTTGCTTCTTCGTTGGTGTTGTATTTTGCCTCTACGGTGGCAAAATCGTAAAAGGCGATAGTTGTACCTGCCTTGTCGATTATTGCGGCATTTCCTGTTTCGCCTATATTAATGCTGGCGGCTATGCCGCTAAGTTTTTTTGCGTCAACTGTAGTAAAGATGATACCGTCAAACCTGCCATTTGTTAAAACAGG
>JAVWZM010000127.1:0-2049 GCA_036661035.1 Oscillospiraceae bacterium | reverse complement strand
CAACCTTTTGTCAAGTTGCATACAGCAAAGACGAGGCTTTGAGTAGGACAAGCAAAAGTAAAATTGCTGTAATAATAGAATATCACAATTGAGCCTTAAGCACAATATAAGCTATGTTGTTAATTTGTTCAAACTTTGGTAACTAATAAGCCATTGCGAATTTCCCTATTTAGCTGTATTATATATAACATGTGGAAAGTATTAGATGTGAAAGAGGTAAATAATGCGTACAATAATATGGTTTGCATATTTTTGGGGATATCTTGTGGCGCTGTGCCCATATATGTTCAAAGCGAAAAAGCTTAAAGCCATGGGCGATAGCGCCTATGAGGAGCTTGTTAATAAAACCGTGTCTAAGTGGGCGCGCCGTTTATTGCGCCTTGCAGGGGCGGATATTACCGTAACGGGCATGGAAAACATACCCCGAAACACAGCTGTGGTATTTGCCATAAATCATCAAGGATATTTTGATATTCCGCTTTTGCTTAGCTATCTTGATAAGCCCCATGCACTTGTTGCAAAGATAGAAATATCCAAAATACCGCTTATCCGCACATGGATGCGCCTTTTCGACTGCATTTTTATCGACAGAAACAATCCTCGCCACTCGGTAGCCGGGCTTAACGAGGCGATAAAGCTGGTGCAAAGTGGCAAAAGCGTGGGCATTTTCCCAGAGGGAACAAGGGCAAAGGGCGGCCCACTTGGCGAATTTAAAGCAGGGGTTTTTCGCGTGGCGTCCAAAACCCGCGCGCCGATAGTGCCGGTGGTTATAACAGGCACCAATAATTTAATGGAATCCAATAATTATTGGATTCACCCTGCCAAGGTAACCCTAACCATTTTGCCGCCTGTACCTACACAAGACCTTGATAAGGAAGAAATGAAGGATTTGCCCGTTATTATTCGCGACAAAATCTCAGATTGTCTAAACGCACAATAAGGCGCAATGCCACTTGAGTAAAACATAAACAAAAGCACATAGCCGTGCGGATTTTAAAGCCAAGAGTAAAGGCGCGCCAAAGCCGCCTTGCAACCTCGGCGAGAGGAGTATTAATATGGCAAGCCCCAGATATACATTAAATATTAAAAACGACGAACCTGTTTCGGAAAAGCATGTAATGACCAAAAAAGAAAAATTGAGTAATTTTTGGTTTTATTATAAATGGCATATTGTTGGCGGCATCACCGCCGCAGTAATGATTTTTTCCTTTGTATACGAGATTGTAAGCCAAGTGGATCCCGATTACAGCATAGGAATAATCACTGCCTATGCTATGCCGCAGGAAATAAAGGACGCCTTGGAGCTTAAGCTTAGCACCATGGCGGACGATAGAAACGGCGACGGCAGAATAGTGGTAACGCTGAATGAATTTAACTTTCCAAATGACGGAGATGCCACAGGCGCAGATCCTAATGTGTATGCCGCCAACTCCACAAGGCTAATGGGCGATATTCAAACAGGCGACAGCATGCTGTTTTTAACATACGACCTTGAGCAAATGAGCGAAAAATACGATTTCTTCGCCTATAACGACGGCTCAACACCCGAGGAGGGCGCAAAGGTGGACACAACACGCATGGGCATACCCTGGAGCGAATGTCCCAAGCTTAATTCTCTGGAGCTTGGTGATATTGTTTCGCTTGAAGGGCAGGTTATAGGCAAAGGGCAAGACATTTTTAAAGACATGTCCCTTGTAAAGCGTGCATATAAAGGCACCGCCATTGAAGGCAAAAAGCATATGGAAGAATATTATAACGCATCTATGCTGTTTTACGATAAGCTTACCGCAAAATAATGTGAAAATTAAGCCGCAAAACAAGTAATAAATAGTAGCTATTGCGCACATATTACTATTTAGCACAATACATTTTAGGCAGCGGTCTTGACCGTTCCTCTTTTATGTATTTTGCACGTGGCTAGGCAAAATAATGTTATATTAATATAAAACGAGGTAAAAAATGAACATTAGGGTAATAGCAATAATAGCCGCAGTGATATTGGTTTTGGCCATTATATTAGCCGTACTGATCATCGCGGCAGTGGGTGCC
>JAVWZM010000126.1:0-2152 GCA_036661035.1 Oscillospiraceae bacterium | reverse complement strand
CTATTGCATTGTTTGTGGATCTGATGTGCGAAATTGAGCCAAAGGGCGTGATTATTACAAAATCTCAGTTTAGTGGCGCAACACCGGGCAGCCGAAAATATATTATATTAAAAGAAATTGTAAGCATGTGCAAAAGGTGGGAACTGGATATTATATGCGATGGTATCGAAAACGCATTACAGGCAAAGCTGCTGTTTGATTTGGGCTGTAAGAAAGGCGTGGGCGACTTTTATGCGAAAGAAGTGACGCTAAAAGAATTTGAAAAAAATTATTTTAAACTAATATGGTGAAAAAAATTAAACTTTGGTAAATACATGAACCTTTTACCTTGCCGGCGTATCTTACTATTAGGTAGCTATATCAAAAAAATAATACAAGGGGACGATTAAAATGGCAGATTTATCTAAACTTCAAACCGCCGATGTATTTAGCTGGTCTTTATTAGGGGATATTCAAAACGCAAGAGCAGGTCTTGGCGACACCATGCCTGTGGCGGTATACAGGCTTTTTGAATATACCATGCGAGAAACGCTGATTGAGGCGCTGAGCAAAGACGCGGCAATTGCTTTATTTAGAGAGGCAGGGCGTAAGGCAGGGTTTCATTTTGCACAAAATATGTTGGGCAGCTTAAAAGAAAAGGCGGAATTTATCGAAGAACTGCAACAAAAATTCATTGAAATGAAAATAGGCGTTTTAAGAGTGGAAAGTATAGACGCAAACGGCACGATGATATTAACCATAAGCGAAGATTTGGATTGCTCAGGGCTGCCCATAGTGGGCGAAACTGTGTGCAACTATGATGAAGGCTTTTTGGCAGGGGTATTTCAGCAGCATTATAAAAAAAGGTTTTGTGCAATTGAAACTGATTGTTGGGCAAAAGGCGACAGAGTGTGTCGGTTTAAAGTGCAGCAGGCTATCGGTGAGGAGAACGCGAAAGAAGGCAAGATATGAATGTACAGGATATGCTTTCGCAATACTTGGTTAATGTGCTTTACAGCCCAAAGGACGCAATACTTAATTTAGACGAAATTCCCGAAAATGAGCGCGAATTTGCCGAAAAATTGCAGCAGTTTTGCGAGGCGGTGATGGAGGCAAAGCAGTTTTCCGACAACCTTTCCGATGGAGACATTTACACGGATATTTCGGGAGAAAACCCATTTGTAGGCTCTTTAAAGGAGCTACAGGCAGGCTTGCGACATTTTCAGTGGCAGGCAATACAGGTAACAAACGGAGATTACAGCCAGAGAGCAGATTTTTTGGGGAAATTTTCCGACGTGTTTAACGAGATGAAAAGGCATTTGCTTGAGCGCGAGGAATTAGCCCGAAAAAACCATGAGCTTGAAGTGAAGATAGTAAAGCATCAGGAAACTGCTTTTAAACAGCAGCTTGAGCAGCAAGAAAGCTATTATCATTACATTATGGACATGCACAACCGCCTACGAGCCGTAAAGCACGATATACAAAACCATTATTTGTGCATCGACAGCTTGCTTGCGGCAGGTAAGGTAAAGGAAGCGAGGGAGTATTTGCATCCGATATTTGATGCGCTTAATGCAAAGTCGCCCACTATAAACACAGATAATTACATGCTAGATGTATTGCTTACCGAAAAAATGCGCACAGCAAAAGAGAATAACATCAAGGTGGAATACAGCCTAGATGTGCGGCCAAAGCTGAAAGTGGAAAATTTCGACTGGTGCATTATGCTGGGGAATGCCATGGATAACGCCATTGAGGCATGCCTCAAAATTGCAAATATAGATGAACGTAAAATATACATAAAGGCAAAAACCAATATGTCTATGCTGAATATTGCTATTAGAAACACGGCAATTCCGCCACAAAAAGTAAGCGCAGTGGTATATGCCACAACAAAAAAAGACAAAGAAAACCACGGTCTTGGGCTTAAAAACATAAGCAAGACCGTGGAAACGTATGGCGGAGTGGTGCAGACAAATTACAATGACGGATATTTTACCATTAAAATTTTGCTGTGCAATGTATAATAGCGCCAAGGAGCGTAGCGCGAAAATAACGTAAAGCGCGCAGCGCGCGAAAAGGCTTATTTGCCGCAATACACTGAAACGGTTGTTTCAAATTGACTTGCTTTGCTATCTACATTATAGGTAATCAGCATCTTTTCGGCAGAGGT
>JAVWZM010000125.1:0-2190 GCA_036661035.1 Oscillospiraceae bacterium | reverse complement strand
TAGCCTTATCGGCTTTTTCGGTAAGGCGGTTTAAGCTTGCAAGCGGGCTTGCACCACTTGCTGTATTATCGGGCAGTATTATATATTTTTTCTTGGTAGGCTGTTTGGGCTTTTTGCAAATTGGCGGTTATGTTTATTTTGCAATTAGCGCCGCGGCTTGTGTTTATCTTGTTGTAACCAATAAAAAAGAACAGTGGAAAAGCCTTTTAACACCGGGCTTTATCTTATTTTGTCTTTTATGCGTTACATGCCTTGTAGTTTTCGCAATAAGGAAGCCTGTTTTGTATGAATGGGACGAATATTCCTTTTGGGGCACTGCCGCAAAGCTGACTAAAGACAACAATATGCTGCATGCGGCTGTGAAATTTGGCTGGCCTTGGGCGGCTACACAAAAACCGGGTTTACCCATATTAAGCTATATTTTCAATTTCTTTGGCGAATTTGCCGAATGGCGTTTATATTTTGCTTACGATACATTATTATTTGCGGTAGCCGCTGCTTCAATAGGCGGTTTATCAATTAAAAAATGGCACATTGCCGTGCCTATTGCTTTGGCGGCTTTAGTAATGCCGTTTTTCCATATTTACACGCGCATGATTTATTTTATGCAGTCATATTTATCGTCCTATGCAGATATGCCCATGGGGATTTTAATGGGAGGCGCGCTTTGCACATATTATTATTTGTCGCGTCATGGGGGCAAAGGGCTGTGGAGCGTGGCACTGATGCTGGGCGCGGTAGCCTTGTGCAAGGATACGGGCTTGCCACTTAGCTTTGTGGCGGCAGGTATCATCACTATAGATATTTTGTTCTGCCAAAAAAACGCGCAGTTCAGCTTTGCTAAGCTGCGCGGCGGCGCGGCAAAGGTAGCTGTGATATTTGTGCTTTTTGCCACAAGCGCGGCAATGTATAAAATATGGAGCATTTATCTTTCTAATTTAGGCGTGGCGCAAGGAAGTGTAGGCGGCGAGGCGGATTTGTCGCCTTTTGCACTGATGCTAAATGGGGTTTTGCTGCTGTTTGGTATAAACAATACAGAGCAAACGGCTATGTTTGCTGAAAAATTTATGCTTGTGCGCGACAATATGATAAGCAATTTCTTTTATGGCAAGGTAACTATGGTAGGCTCGGGGATAGTGGTATTTGCTTTTATGTTTGCTATTTTGGCGCTTACTGTCTTTCTTTCGAGGGATAAGCTGCACAAGCGGCGCACAGTGCTTTATGGCGTGTTTGCAAGCCTTGGTTTTTTGGCGTATTATGTGTTTATCGGATTTACCTATGTGTTTGTGTTTAAAAACGAAGCAGGCGTGCAATTGCAGGATTATAACCGATACGTAACTTGCTATTATGTTGCCATGCTGCTGGGTGCCTTTGCGCTTTTGGCAATAGGCGCTCTAGATGGCTCGCGATATCGCGATTTGCTTACAGGTGTTTGTATTGTGCTTGGCGTATGCATGCTGGTGCTTTTTGGGCGTTTTGTGCAAAAGCAGCTTTGCGTGGTAGATTACCCATATGTAGTGTACGATGAAAGCCGAAATCTGAAAAAATCCGTGCAGTGCGCTACAGATAAAATCCCAGAAGATGCAAGAGCGTTTTTTGTAAGCCAAAAAGATAATGGTAAGCTATGGTTTTCGCATAGCTACGAGTTTTATCCAAACATTTTGGACTATAGCTGGGGCGGCGGCTCCATGGCAGACCCTGCGGTGATGGCAGATGGCGAGGCAGTGAATTATAAAATATCCGAGGGGCAGCTTGCGGCGTATATTGTGCAAAGCGATTGCGAATATGTATATATAAACGACAGCGACGAATTGTTTAAGCGTAGCTATGGAGCGCTTTTTCAAGATGCAAACACCTTGCCAAATGACGAGCCACAGCTATATAAGGTGGAAGTGAAAGGCGGATACACCATAGTAGAGCAGGAGGCAAAAAACGGTGAGATAATGCAAAGCGGCTCGGAGCTTACTTTGGCTAAGGGCGAAGTAAAGCCCATAGGGGTAATGGAAAATCCATGTGAATATCTTACCCTTGTAAAGGTGGAAATGGAGGCGGATTATGAATAAAAAAACCGCCATGCGTCTATTTTTTGGTGCATATGCTGTAGCAATTTTAGGGCTTTTGATGATTTCACTGTTCAATTTCACCTCAGACAGCATAATGTTTGCCACAGGCGAAATAGCAACAAAGGAA
>JAVWZM010000124.1:0-2306 GCA_036661035.1 Oscillospiraceae bacterium | reverse complement strand
ATTAAAGCGTGCTGTAGTACCTTTTGATATTTATAGTTTAAAGAGGCAAAGTCTTTGCTTTGTCTATGGTTTGTGTCGGACTTGTAAAAGTGACGATGGCTTTTGTGCCGTGCCCCTCCTCGCTTTCAAAGCGCAGCGTGGCGCGGCATAGCGACGCAATAGCAAAGCATAGGGAAAGCCCAAGCCCTGCGCCGCCCTCTGCGCGGCTGCGCGCTTTATCCGCACGATAAAAAGGCATGCCGATATTTTGCAAGGTTTCGCTGCTCATGCCGCGGCCTGTATCAGATATTTCAAAAACTACGCTATCTCGATTTATAATTGCAAGCAGCTTTACCTTGCCACCTGCTTGGCACGCCTTTACGGCGTTATCTAAAAGATTACACAATAGGCTTTCAAGCAGTGCCTCGTCTGCCCAAATATTAAGGGTGTCCAAAGGGGGAGCCACCGTAAGAAATACGCCGTTTTTTTCTGCTTTAGGCAGCACAGCGCACTCGGCTCTGGCAAAAGCCGCCGCCACATTAACAGGCACAAGCTCTGCATTTTCGTGCTGCAATACAGATAAACGCAAAAGCTGACGTGATAAAGAAAGGGCACGGTTCGCCTCAAACAGAATAGTGTCTGCCGCCTCATATTGCTCGTGGGGTGTAAGGTTTGCGCCGCGCAAAGTTTCTGCCCAGCCGCTAATGGCGGCAAGGGGCGTGCGCAGCTCGTGGGCAAGGTTATCAAGCATGCGCTGTTTATCGTCACGAGATGCTTGCAACTCGGCAATTTGCTTTTCTACAGTTTCAGCCATGCCGTTTAAGCTTGCGGCAAGCTCGCCAAATTCGTCTTTGCGGTTTGTATTTGCACGGGCAGAAAGCTCGCCATTGGCAAGTGTTTGCGCCGTTTGCGTCACATTTAAAAGGGGCTTATACATGCCGCTGTGCACAAACCACAGTGCCACGGCAAAAATAAGGCTTACACTGCCGCCTGCAACAAATAATAGGAGGCGTATTGTTTCCCATTGATGATAAAATGTTTCAAGACTAGCGGAATATACGGTGATAATATTGTCCAGTGGAGTCGGCAGGGCAGTGGCAATATAGATAAAACGCCCTACGGGCATTTCTCGCACCAAATATTTACGCATGCCCGGCTTTACAGAAAGCTCGGGCCGCTTGCCAAGCGGCACAGCACCTTGCGGCAAGGAGCTGCGCACACATTTGCCGCCATCGTAAATTTCAATGCCAAGGGTGTCAGTGCCGTAGCGTGCGGCATAATAATCGTATAGCGGAGGTATTGCGGCAGGGCGGCGCACATTTAATGTTGCCACATCTTGCGCAAGGCTTTTGGAAAAAAAGCTTTCTGCGGACAGATTTTCGCGTACGCAAGCGTCAAAGCCTTGCTTTTGCCCAAGAGCGAATACTAAAAAAACAACACAGCCTACGCTGATTAAAAAAAGCCCAAGGGTTGCCAAATAAGTTTTTTGCCAAAATTTAAGTTGCCTCATCACGCCACCTCCGCAGGCATTTTAAAAAACAAGCTATTTCATGGCGTCCTCGCGAATACTCAGGCGATAACCCAGCTTGTACACAGTTTGTATTTCATCTTCCAAATTCAGCTTTTTGCGCAAACGCTGAATATGGTTATCCACCGTGCGCGTTTCGCCCTCGTAATCATATCCCCACGCGGCTGATAAAAGCCGCTCTCTGGAAAGGGCAATGTTTCGGTTGATAATAAGCGTTTCCAATAAATTAAATTCTTGTGGAGCAAGGGCTATTTCTTCGCCGATTAAAAACACACGGTGGGCACAAAGGTCTACAGATAAGGTGCGATAATTAAAAACGCTTTGCGTTTTCCCTGTGCGGCGCAAAACAGTTTGCACACGCGCCAAAAGCTCTAAAATTTCAAAGGGCTTTACAATGTAATCCTCTGCCCCAAGGCCAAGGCCTTTCAGTTTATCCGAAAGTGCGGTTTTAGCTGTAACAAAAATTACAGGCAAGTCACTTGGCAGATGCTCTTTAACGGAAAAGCCGTCCTGCTTTGGCAACATCACATCTAAAAGTGCCAAATCAAACCGCTTTTCTTCGGATATCCGCACAGTATCTTCGCCGTCAAACACGGCATAGGGGCTATGCCCCACAAGCTCCAAATTCTTGCATATTACGCGGCTTATTCCTACTTCGTCCTCAGCCACTAAAATATTTGCCATAATATACATTCCCTTCGTAAAAAGTGCATTAAAATCTTATTATTAGTTTATCATCGGATTGTCACCGAGTTGTCACAATATTATAGCAGTATTTATAGCAAAATGTATATACAAC
>JAVWZM010000123.1:0-2361 GCA_036661035.1 Oscillospiraceae bacterium | reverse complement strand
GGGTTTGGAGCGTAGTTATTTTGCAAAAGTCCGGCATTAATCCATATCTTGGAACATTAGGAAATTCAGTTCATTGGGCAAAGTAATAGTGCGGTCTATTTGCTTAGGCGAATATTCTATATTCTTTTCTTTTGCTGCAACACGGGCGCGATATTCGTACCACAGCTCCGACAGGCCTACTGCGCCCTCGCGTATAGACGCATAGTCGCCCGTAAACGCCTTTTCTAAAAAGCTGAATTTATCCAGCTTTAATGCCGCCTCGGCGCAGAGAAGCGTTTCGGTTTCCGTGCGCTTATCTTCTGGTATATTGTTATATATTTCCCATGCTTTATCATAGTTTGCAGTGCTAAGCTCCGCACCCATGGCTTCCTCGGCAAAGCTTGCGTCCAGCTTGCCGCCCTCAAGCGCATAGGCAATTGCAAAATACTTTTCCGCTTTTTCTGCATTTTTGTCGCGCTTTGCAAGCACGCCAAGAGCATGCGCCGCCCATGGGTTTTCTGCGTTGCATAGCTTGGTTAATATTTCTTCTGCCTGTGCTTGCTCGCCATTTTCCGCCAAAAGTACAGCATAATGATATTGCATTTTCCAATCGCCCTTTGCGGCTGCGGTTTTTAAATATTTTTCCCATTCAATATCTGTAATAAACGGCAGCGGCTCTGCGCTTTCTTGTAAAGGCTCTTCTGCAAGCACTTGCAGCCACGGATAATATGGGCTGTTTTTTAAAGGCAACGGAAACTTAAGATGTGCCGAAAGCGGCATTTCGCATGCCTTTTGGCGTCGCGCTTCTTCAAGACCGCCGTATGCGCCCCCAAGGTGCAACACCTCTGTTTGCGGCAAGGTGCTTTGCATAGAATACTGTACATGCAGACGGTTTACCTCAGCGGCGGAAAGCGTTTGTTCAACTCGCTCTGCCACAAAGGGCAATGCAACATTCCATTCCTCTGTTTGCGCTTTATCCGGTGCTGTAAACGCGCCAAATATTTGTGTAAAGCTTACGTTTCCGTTTGCAGGCAAAACCGACGTGTGAAGCTGCGTTGGTGCAAGGCCCGATTGTATTTCTATATAATCTCCACAGCCCTCTTTGGAGAGATAATCGCACCAATGGCGTCCACCAACGCTATTGCCCCAGCAAAACATTTTGCGTGCAAAAAGCGGCTGAGTAGAGCGTTCAAAAAGGCCTGTGCAATCCTTTTCGATACTTACCTCCCATGGTGCGCACTGTGTGCGCTCGTTTTGGAAAAAGTATTCCAAGGAATGGGGTATTTGCCACGGATAGCTTAAATCTACGCCTTTTAGGTTTGGCTGTTGCGGCATTTGGCAATGGGCAAAGCCCGGCATATTTTTAGCCGGATCGCTTGTCAGCTGATATATAATTTCCGGAGTACCCGAAAAAACGCGCGTATGCTCTGTTAATTTTGCGGCAATATTAGTCCACCAATAAAGTGGTGTGTCTACTCCACGTGCATTTTTTATATTTACATACATGCCCAAAGTGTGGGAGCCGCTTGGCAAATGGAAATCCATCTGCAATATCTGTGCGTGGGTTGCCTCGTACTCGTACATGCGCAGAAATTCTTCGCCATTATCCGCCTTTACCATTACGCAGTGTAAATTGTCGCAGGTAAACGCGCTATGCCCTGTATGCCCTAAATTCCACTCTATGCCCCCAGCCGTCCATGCGTTACGGTTGGCAAGGTTAGCAGGACGCATTACCGGGTTTGTATACAAAAGCTCTCTATTTTCGTCTTTTGAATAAAGGCTCCAAAGCTTTCCGCCTAGCTGCGGCATAAAAACCGCCTTTAAATATTCATTTTCCATTACAATGGTTTTAAGGCAAACCGTTTCTTCACCCCGCTTGTACCTGTCTTGCATGCGATATGGCAAAGTGCGCTCCTTGCACGCCACACCGTAGCCAATATGCTCCTCGCTGCGCAAAGTACCGTCCTCTGCACAATGCATATTTGCCTCTTTGGCTCTAAAGCGCGGCTGTGGATTTTCCCCTTGCAGAAAGCTGCCATTAATAGACAATTCACTTGAATAAAGTTTCATGAAAATCTCCTGTATGTTTGTATTATAAATTTGTGCTGATATATTTTATAGGATAAGCTATATTCGGCGAAAAAGCAACTGTTATTATTACCATAAAAATTTATTTTCATGGCATGCGTAATCGCGCTGCAAGCTGATATAATAACCGCTTGCGGTTATTATATCATATTTTTTATATTTTCATTTCCGCTTGTGCGGTATGCTTATTGAGCATCATTATTTGGCAAGCCGTTATTTATAATAAAAAATCGCGTATCTAATGTAGATACGCGATTTTGTTATGGTGGGAGAGGATGGATTCGAACCATCGAA
>JAVWZM010000122.1:0-2536 GCA_036661035.1 Oscillospiraceae bacterium | reverse complement strand
TTTTTGAATATGCTCTACCTTTTTTTCGTTTTATTTGAGCTCTATTCGTTGCGTACCCCAACATTTAGTATAGAGCCATTATATCTATTGTAATATAATTGCAGACGCATTATTTTTTAATATTGTTAGCAACAGTTTTAATTACTTTGCATCTATACCTTTCTTACGCTCTTTTTCGTCGCTGAAATGCCCTAGCAGTATATTGGTAAAAATGCCTGCTGCCACAAGTGTGCTACCGTAAAATGACGCCTGCGAATAGGGCTGTTTTGTAATAATATCAATTAAAATACCGGCAAAAACTTGCCCCACAAAAGTAAGCAAGGTAAGGTTAAACGCTTTTACCTTTGGCACCATTACATTAAAAAGCATAACCACAATCACACCAAGCGCACCGCCAAGGTAAATCCACAATTTAGGCGAGAGGGAAAACCCTGTAAATATAGGCTCTGCCCTGCCAAGCATAAGCAGCATTGCCACCGTGATAGGCAGCCCCACAAAATGGTTTACAAATGCGCCCTGTAATGCGCCTATTTTGCCGGACAAATCTGCATTTACCGTCCTTGAAAGCACTATGGTTACGCCTGCCGCAAGGGACATGAGTATTGCCGCAAAAGCCGCATTTTCTATGTCTTCCAGCATTATTAATATACCTATTACCGCAAATAAAATGCCTATTAAATCCAGTTTTTTATACTTGCGTTTCGGCATGCCAAACAAGCCAAAGCAATCTATTATCGCGGAGGTTACTCCCTGCCCGAAAAGCCCCAACGCCATTATTGCCGTAATGCCTATTTTGCCAAAGGAGAAATTGTTGAAAAGCGTGGTCAGCACCCCGATAGCACCGCCGCAAAACATCCACAGCGGAATGTCCCGTGTAATGTTAAGCTTCATTTTCCTCAGCTTTATTGCCGCGAAAGCAAAGGTTGTACCCACAATATGGATAATGACAGTAGAGCCGAAAACCCCGTATTGTGCAGACAATCCGCCGTTAAACGCAAGCATCACCGCAATAATACAGCCGATTAAAACCGAAATAAATAAATTCAAACTCTCTCCCCCTTAGTTTAATATCCGATAATTAATAATTTTATTCCGCACATGCATTGTAGAGAACAATCTCGCTTTGGCGCACAATATCCGATGATTAATAATTTTATTCCGCACCACACTTTGTAGGGAACTGTCTTGACCGTTCCGCTTTCATAAGCTTACACATGGCTATAATAACCGCAAGCGTTTATTACACGGCTCGCGGCGCGATTACGTATGCCGTTTACTCGCCGCTAAAGCGGCAACCGTAAACATGGCGAATTATACCATAAAAATAAGATTTTTATGGTATAATATCATTATAAAACACACCCGTTGACAATTGATATGACATATGTCATAGTTAATGTACGATATTTGAATTTTGCGAGGTTTTTCAAATGAAAAAAAGCACACTTGAGCCAAAAGGCAGAGCCGCGCTTTTAGAAACAGGCTTGCCTTTAGAATGTATGGCAAATGCAATAAGCCTTAGCTTTGAGCGTGGGGAAATGCTTTTTAAAGAAGGGCTGCCCGTAGAATACTTGATGATTGTTACAAGTGGAAAAGGGCAAATAAGCACGGCTGCCCCAAATGGCAAGAAACTGCTAATGGATTTTTTCGGCGAAGGCACGCTGCTTGGGGCGGTGGAGCTACCATTAAACATACCTACAACCACAGATGTACAAGCAACCGAAAAAACCTGCTGTGCCGCCATGCCTATGGAGCATTGCCGCAAAGCCTTTAAAGCATGCCCTGCATTTTCAAACCATTTAACGCATATTTTAGCGGAAATTGTAATGCGAAACAGCAACAACGCAGCCGTTAATATTCTAAGCTCTCTGCGCGAACGGCTTTGCGCATACATTGTTTCAACCCAGTGCAACGGTACATTTTCGGCTAATTTCTCTCAGCTTGCCGAAATGCTCGGCGTAAGCAATCGGCATATGTTCCGCGAGTTAAAAAGGCTTTGTGCCGACGGAATAATATCAAAAACTCCAAGTGGTTATGTAATCACAAACGAAGCATCTCTGCTTGCCATTGCCTCAAATTATTATATTTTGCGCAACACGCCAAGATAGTTTTTACTATTTATTATTCGTTTATTATTCGTTTATTATTCGTTTACTATTTATTTTTCAAAAGTCAAAAGCACAACGATATTTTTATGTTGTATTACCACGCTCAACGTGATAAAATGGTCGTGAATAAGTATAATGTTTAATAAAACAAGTCTGCGGACTTGTTTATTAAAAACTTATCCTATGTGTGTGCTATCGCACATGCACAATTAAAACTGTCGCGACAGTTTTAATAATTACATTAGCAAGCAAAGCGCGTTAATGCGCAAGGAGGCGTAGTATTAATGATGAATAAACGCACAAAAGGCAAGATATCCCTATTCCTTTCTATGGCTGTGCTTACGTCTATGCTTTCTCTTTCGGCATATGCGGCAGACAGTGCCGTTGCCGTTAATATGAACATTGAAAGCTATCAAGGCAATGTAATG
>JAVWZM010000121.1:0-2686 GCA_036661035.1 Oscillospiraceae bacterium | reverse complement strand
CCGGCACCACCAAGCACACCGGCACCGGCACCACCAAGCATGCCGGCACCGGCACCACCAAGCATGCCGGCACCGGCACCACCAATACCGGCACCGGCACCACCAAGCACACCGGCACCGGCACCACCAATACCTGCGCCAATACCTGCACCTGCCGCCGCTGCACCTGCGCCGCCCATACCAAAGGCAGGGGTAGATTCCTTTGAAAGCATTGAAAGCTATATCAAAACACTCAGGGAAGAAAAGTCGGCAACGACATTTAATGATGACGATTTGCAATTGTACGATTATTATATAAAAGAAAAAGAAAAAAGGGACAATCCTCAGCCCGAAAGCGAAGCACCGGCTACATCGTCAGCACCGTCAGCAACGAAAAAGAAAAAAGGATTTTTTCAGAAAATGCGCAGTTTATTCAGCAGAAAAAAATAATATCAGCAAGGAGTGCTTTTTATCGACAGCCTAATAGCTATTATTCAAGAGCTTGCGCTTTATAAGCTTTATGCATATTTAAAAAGCACAGATAATCTTGTGCTGTTGCAAAAATACAGCGCGCTTTTTGAAGATAACGTCCTAAAATATGATGAACAAAACTACCGCGAGGCAATGCGCCTTGCGGTAGATTGTGATGCGGATTTTAACCTGCCACGCAATAAGGCGTTTTTGGATTTGCTTTTAGAGGATCCTATCGGCGCAACCATGCTGGAGCTGTGCGTTATCGAGGCGTCACTGCCCGAGCTTGCAAAGCTGCTTTCGGAAATAGTGGGTTTTTACGGCATCAGCCTTGAGTTTGCATATAGAGTAAGCTCCTGCATTGCAGACGCAGATTTCAGTGACTATTGTGCCGCATATAAGCAGTTTGATAAGCTTACCGCCTTTTTGCTTGGCAAGCCAGATGAGAAAATTTTCTTCTGCCGCTCTTTCACGGCAGACGAGCGTCTTTTTGCCTTTATTAACCAAAGCGATGATGCAGATAAGCGACTGGACGGTATTTGCGAGCTTTGCGGCTGCGAGGGCGTGGGCGAGGTGTACGTTGGCGGCGAGTATTTGCCGCCCATTAATAGCCAGCTTGCAGATTTCGACAGCCCCGTGGCATTATTGCAGATTACAGGTGCAGACGGTGTTGGCAAGCGGTTTTTGCTTAAAAATGCTTGCTTTAATATTAAAAGGGGCATCGTCCTTGCCGATTGGAACGCAATCCAAGGCCACGAGCCTGCCGAAATACGAGACATTATCCGCAGAATAATAAGAGAGGCACTTTTTTACAAATACGCCATTTGCCTATATGACATCACCGAAAAAAACACAGGCAAAGAGCAAGACGTGGAAAAGCTAGTGTCTTTAGCCTTACAGCCCATAAAAAAACACGGAATTAAAACGATATTGCTCACAGATGAAACCGTTAGCGTTTATCCGTACATTAAAGAGCATATCGGCAAGATTAACGTAAAAAACCATACGCGAAACCAGCGCATTACCCTTTGGGAATGTTTTTGCAAGGAGTACGGGCTAAAGGCAAAAATAGATTACACCGCCTATGCAAGCAATTTTGTGCTTACCCCTCGTGAAATAGAAAAAACCGTGGAGGATCTTGTATATCAAGAGCAAAGCGGCATATTAATCACCGACGAGGTAGTGGCAAGCGCGTGCTATAACGTAATAAAAACCCTAAAGCAGGGTAGCATCAAAAAGATAAGCACACCATATAAGCTAGACGATTTAAAGCTACCCCCCGAACAAAAGCAGGCATTGCAAAGCTTGTGCAACCATGTGGTTTATCGCCATAAGGTGTACGATTTATGGGGCATGGAAAGCAAATATCCATATGGCCGCGGCGTGTCGGCACTGTTTACAGGGCCTCCGGGCACAGGCAAAACAATGGCGGCGCATATCCTGTCGGATATGATACATATGCATCTTTACAGGATAGACCTTTCACAGGTTGTGGATAAATATATCGGCGAAACCGAAAAACGGTTGGAAGAAATATTCAACACTGCCGAAAAAAGCAATGTTATCTTGTTTTTTGACGAGGCAGACGCCATCTTCGGCAAGCGTAGCGAAGTAAACGACGCAAAGGATAAATATGCCAATACCGAAACGTCCTATATTTTACAGCGCATAGAAGAATACGAGGGCATTGTAATATTAGCGACTAATTACAAAAAGAATATCGACGAGGCGTTTATGCGCAGAATACGCTATCTTGTAGAGTTTCCTCTGCCAAGCGCGGCAACAAGAGAAGAAATTTGGCGCGGCGCATTTTCAAATAAAATACCTTTGCAAGATATAGATTTTGCCTACCTAGCGCGCCAGTTCGAGCTTTCGGGCGGCAGCATTAAAAACATTGTGCTAAACGCGTCATTTTTGGCAGCAGGGGACAACAGCGCAGTCGCAATGCAGCACATTTTGCTATGCGTAAAGCGCGAAAGCCTAAAAATGGGCCGCACCATGCTAGCCCAAGATTTTGGCGAATACAGCGATTTGCAGTTTTAATAGAACAAGGCTAAAGCCTTGTTTGTTGAAAGTTTATCACAATGTGCGTGCTTTCGCATATGTGAAATTTAAGCAAAACCCGACTGCCACGGTAGATAGGCATGTCGGGTTTTATTGTTATATTGCAAAGCTATCATTACAATTTTAAAACTTCTTATTTCACAATTGCTATTTTTATGATATAATAACCGCA
>JAVWZM010000120.1:0-2693 GCA_036661035.1 Oscillospiraceae bacterium | reverse complement strand
AAGGCATTCTTGCATAGAACACCTTGGCGCAATTCATATTTTATAGGTGGCTACCCCAACATTTGACAAAGAGCCAATAATAATAATAAAACGGCTCTTTGCAAAAACGCAAAGAGCCGTTTTGAATTTATATAAATAACTTAAAAAAGCAAGATGTGCGACGATTAAAATGCAGATATCAAGCGTACCCACTGCATTAACATCTCTTAAATTGGCAAGCCGCCCCTTTATATTGCGTTTACACGCGCTACATTTAAAAGCTCAAATACAGGTAGATAAAGCGCCTCCATTACGCTGCAATATTTATCGTAATACACCACGCACAAAGCCTCTTTATATTTTGGCGGCGTAATGGTGAGTGGCCACATGTGGCGCAAAATAATATTGCGCTCTATATCGGTAAGGGGAAAAAGACATTCTGCATTTTCAAGTGCTTTGCGCGGATGCTCAAAGCCGTGTAGACGCTCGCCCTTTTTGCGATGATAATTGTGCCAGTTATACAAAAACAAATCGTGCAAAAGCCCACCGCGTGCGGCGGCATTGGCATTAAGATTATGTGCCTTGCAAAACATATAGCTTAAATACGACACATTTATAGAATGTGTAAGGCAGGTGGTTTCGCCATGCTGAATAAAGTTTTTCATAGAGCAAAACTTTTCGTTTTCCAGTATATCGCGCACTACATCTATATATTCGCTGTCCTCAGGCACGCAAAGCTCGCCTATTTGGCATTGCTTTATGCTTTTCATACGCTTTTCTCCTCGAATGTTGATACATCTTCATATTGGTTTTTTTGAGCGGCGTTTCGCATGCTTAGCACAAAATCGCACACATATCCACAAATTAAAATAAACGCTGTTGCATTTGCGATATTTTGCGGCAAAAGCCCCGCTATGTAAAACATTGTTCTGTGCATTCCTGCGAAAAGCAATATGCCTATCACTCCCCAGCCAAGCGTGCTTTCAAGGCATAAAATCCCTTTGTAATTAAGCGGTTTATCCTTGTAATCCCACCAGAGATTGCCAAACGCCTTAATCATTAAGCGCGCAGTTAAATACTCAAACGCCGTAGCAATGCATGCGCTTGTAATAAAAAGCAACACCCAGTTGAAAGAAAACGGTTTAAGCATCATATACCCAAGCATCGCACCAAAACCATATATTATGCAAAAAGGTCCGTGTACAAACCCTCGGTTTTCCCAAAAGCCCTTTTCGTGTCTTATAACAATACATTCCATTATCCAGCCCATAAAGCTGTATAAGAAAAAAACATTAATATAAAGCGCCAAATCCACAGAAAAAATATTACTCAAATTAATAATTAATCCCCTCCCTCAAATAGCCGATACAACAATTCCGCAAAAACAGCTATATCTATATACCTTTATATTATAAACTATTTCATCATAAAGTACAATGTAATTTTTTAGGCGATAAAACGCATTAAATGCTATTTTTGCCCATATTTTCAGGGTGTCACCTCCGCTTTAGCTCCGCCTGCGGCTTGACACATACTTTATTTGAAACTATAATATTCATATTGTCACAAAGTGCGTCAAATATGCGCTTTGTATAGAATGGAGAACTGATAATGAGCGAAAATTGTTCACACGATTGCGAGTCCTGCAAAAGCGGATGCGAGTCGCACCCGAAACCCGAAAGCTTGCAAAAGCCACCCCACTCTGCAAGCAGCATTAAAAAAGTAATTGGTATTGTAAGCGGTAAGGGCGGCGTAGGCAAAAGCATGACCAGCGCGATGCTTGCCACTCTTTTGTGCCGCCGTGAATATAAGGTAGGCATTTTAGATGCAGACGTAACAGGCCCATCAATCCCCCGCCTTTTCGGCCTGCACACACATGCCATGAGTGACAACAACGCCATTTACCCCGTGCCGAGCAAAACCGGCATTGACGTTATGAGCGTAAACCTTCTGCTTGAAAACGAAAGCGACCCTGTGGTATGGCGTGGGCCTATAATTGCCGGCACCGTAACGCAGTTTTGGCAAGACGTAATCTGGGAGGATATCGACTTTTTGTTCATAGATATGCCCCCGGGCACAGGCGATGTGCCGCTTACTGTGTTCCAAACAATTCCCGTAGACGGTATTATTGTTGTGGCAAGCCCTCAAGAGCTTGTACAGCTAATAGTGGAAAAGGCCGTTAATATGGCAAAAATGATGAATATTCCTATCCTTGGCCTAGTGGAAAACATGAGCTATCTTACCTGCCCCGACTGCAAAAAGCATATCGAGGTATTCGGCAAAAGCCGCGCTGAGGAAACCGCGAAAATTTACGATATTCCTCTTTTGGCTAAAATGCCTATCGATCCTTCCTTTGCCATGCTGGCAGATAAAGGCGCAATCGAGCTGTTTGAGGGCGATTTCTTAGACGGCGCGGCAGATACTATAGAAAAGCTTCTTTAATATGATGCACTTTTACGCCCTTGCTTATATAACGAGGCGGCAAGCGTAAATTCTTCAGTTTTATAAATAATTTATGTTTAGGCATAAATTTGGTTTTAATCAAAGCATGTGTACGGCAAATTTGCCGTACACATGCTTTTTTAGGCTCTATACTAAATGTTGGGGTACGCAACGAATAGAGCTCAAATAAAAAGCAAAAAAGGTAGAGCATATTCAAAAAATCCTGTAAAATGGAATTGACTAAACACCAATTTCAAAGGAGAATGAATATG
>JAVWZM010000119.1:0-2702 GCA_036661035.1 Oscillospiraceae bacterium | reverse complement strand
TCGCAACTTGACTTATTATTGTCTTTGTAAACAACCTTTTGTCAAGTTGCATACAGCAAAGACGAGGGTTGAATAGGACAATCAAAAGTAAAATTGCTGTAAAGCGAAAGGCGGAAAAACGTTGGCATTTGAATCATTAAGCGAAAAGCTATCGGCGGCGTTTAAACGTCTGCGCAGCAAGGGCAAGCTTACCGAGGCGGATATAAAGGCGTCTATGCGCGAGGTGCGAATGGCACTTTTAGAGGCGGACGTAAACTTTAAGGTAGCTAAAGATTTTATAGAGCAAGTTACCTCACGCTGCATGGGCGCAGAAGTAATGGAAAGCCTTACACCTGCACAGCAGGTTATCAAAATAGTAAACGACGAATTAACGTTGCTTATGGGCGGAGAAGACGCCGCGCGAGTTCATATTAAATCGAAACCGCCCACGGTTATCATGATGTGCGGCCTGCAAGGCGCAGGCAAAACCACACATTCGGCAAAGCTTGCCAAGTATTTTGTGCGCGAGGGGCATCGCCCTTTATTGGTAGCGTGCGATATTTACCGCCCGGCGGCTATAGAGCAGCTAAAAGTAGTGGGCGAAAAAGCGGGCGTGCCTGTATTTGAAATGGGGCAAGAAAAGCCCACAGTTATCGCGAAAAAAGCGGTTGCGCACGCCAAGGATTACGGCAACGATATAGTAATCCTAGACACGGCAGGCCGCTTGCATATAGACGCAGAGCTGATGAAAGAGCTATCTGCCATTAAAGAAATTGTCAGCGTAGACGAAATCTTGCTTGTGGTAGACGCCATGGCAGGGCAAGACGCAGTAAACGTGGCAAAGGCGTTTAACGAAGACATCGGCGTGGACGGCGTAATAATGACAAAGCTTGACGGCGACACACGCGGCGGCTGCGCATTATCCGTAAGGGCAGTTACAGGCAAGCCAATAAAGTTTGCCGGCATAGGCGAAAAGCTGGACGACCTTGAGGTGTTTCACCCGTCGCGCATGGCAGGGCGCATTTTAGGCATGGGCGACATGCTTACCCTTATCGAAAAAGCCCAAGATACCCAAGACACCAAAGCTGCCGAAGAAACCGCAAAGCGCATGATGGACAATAAGTTCGACATGAACGATATGCTTACTCAGCTGACACAGCTTAAAAAAATGGGCGGTGCGGCGGCACTTATGAGCATGATGCCAACAGGCGTTAAGATGAACGACGACGGCGGCGCAGGGGATAAAGAGCTTGCCAAGGTAGAGGCGATTATCCATAGCATGACAAAGGCAGAGCGCGCAAAGCCTTCCATGATAGATCCAAAGCGCAAGCGCCGCATAGCCGCAGGCAGCGGCACAAGAGTAGAGGACGTAAACCGCCTTTTAAAGCAATTTGAACAAATGAGCAAGATGATGAAACAGATTAAGAAAAACCCCAAGGCTTTTGGCAGAGGCGGCAAGGGCATGTTCCGCTAGATAAAGCAAAAAGCTGCTTTTAAAACATGGCAAAGCAAGGGCTGTGGCTTAAATATACGTCCACAGTGCATATTTATGGTATTATTCGGCTAGCCGATTAATGATACAAGTTATTATAGGAGGTGACAGAAATGGCTGTTAAAATAAGACTGCGCCGTATGGGCGCGAAAAAAGCCCCATTCTACAGAGTGGTTGTGGCTGACTCTCGCTTTCCACGCGATGGCCGCTTTATTGAAGAAATCGGGTACTACGACCCTACCAAAGAGCCTAAGGTAATTAAAATTGATGCTGAAAAAGCAAAAAAATGGATTGCTACAGGTGCGGTGCCCACAGACACTGTGCGCATATTGCTGAAGAAAAATGAGATTCTGTAACGTGGAGGGTAAAAAATGCAAGAGCTGTTATTAGCCCTCGCCAGAGGTCTTGTGGACGACAAGGATGCCGTTAAAATTACGGCAGACGAGCCAAACGAGGACGGCATTGTTGTATATCATCTCACTGTTGCTGAAGGCGACATGGGCCGCGTAATCGGAAAGCAAGGCAGAATTGCCAAGGCCATTCGCGTAGTAATGCGCGCGGCTGCAATTCGCCGTGGCGAAAAAGTGTCGGTGGAAATAGACTGATTTGCGTTAAAGCAAAGCGGTAAAATTCACGGCAAAGCTATTGGGTTTTAATCAATTAGTGCCCCATATATAGGTAACTATATATGGGGCATTGTTGTTTTGCATAGGCGGTGCGCAAGACGCTTTATGGATATTGACGTAAAAATCAAGGCTGTTGAATGTTGGCTCTATACTAAATGTTGGCGTACAAGGCAAATAAAATGTAAATTAAACAGCAAATGCGTGCTTTGCAGGGTGTAGACTAAAAGCCGTAATTTGTAGCAACTTGACTTATATTGTCTTTGTATACAACCTTTTGTCAAGTTGCATACAGCAAAGACGGGGCTTGAGTAGGACAAGCAAAAGCAAAATTGCTGTGAAGAAATTTTATTTTTTTTAATTTTGTCTGTTAAGTTTAACGCAGATGCACCGATTATTATTACGTAGGGGAAAATGAACTCCCCTCATCACAACGAATTGTAAACGCGCGGCAAAAGGATTTGCAACGCAAAACATTACATGGAGGTAAAATTATGATTATCCAACACAATATTATGGCACTTAACTCCTACAACCGTTTGGGCACAAACAACGGCCTTATCGGCAAAAACTTGGAAAAACTGTCTTCGGGTTATAAAATCAACCGT
>JAVWZM010000118.1:0-2737 GCA_036661035.1 Oscillospiraceae bacterium | reverse complement strand
AGAGCTTTATGAAATGTCGTATCAAAAGACATATTTTTTCGCGCTATCCATATTAAAAAACAGCGCAGATGCCGAGGACGCAACCCAAGAAACCTATGTTAAAATACTGTGCAGCATTAACACACTAAAGGACGAAAGCATGTTTATCGCATGGTCTAACCGCATTGCGTATAACGTGTGCATGCGCATCATCGAAAAGCGCAGAGACGTGGCTACCGACGATGAGGAATTGGCGCAAATACCCGATAGCAGCGCTGAAAACAACCCCATATACATGGCGACGAAAAAAGAAAAAAATCAAAAGCTCGCAAAGCAAATTGACAAAATGGACTCCGTACTTCGCGCAACGATAATAATGAAATATTATCAAGGCCTTAAAATAAGCCAAATTGCGCAGGTGATGTCGTGCCCTGAGGGCACCGTGAAAAGCAGACTTAATACAGCCAAAAAGCAATTGCTTAGTGGCCTATGCAAGGAAGGCAGTGATACCTTAATGTTTGGCATATTCTCTTTTTTGCCATTGCGCAGTGTCTTAATGGACTCTGCCAAAAATATTTCTTTAAACCCTGATGCCGCGTTTAAAGCACTTACGCAAGCCCTGTCCGCAGGCGCAATGGTTACTAAGGTGCGCTTTGTGCCCACACCCTCTGCGGCGTCCTTTGCCCCTGCAAGCCCAGCTGCGGTAGCATCAGGCTCTGCCGCAGGCGTAATGGCAGTAGCGGTAGCGGTTACCGCAGTAATTACCATGACGGACGTGCCTGCGTTTACATCTGTATCTATTCCGGTGGAATATGTAGCCGCGCCTGCCGCAATTGTATTGCAAATAGACTCTGCAATGCCTTTGTCTGAGGTGTACGCCATATCGCCCTCGGGGGCAAAATTAGTAGGCAAAGAAAGCCCCGACAAGCAATACACCTTTGTCGCTGACCAAAACGGCGCATATCAGTTTTTTGCCATAACCATAAACAAGGCCACCACAAACCATATTGTTAATATCACCAATATAGACAATACCGCCCCCTTGGTAAAAGAATATTCCAATGACGAAACCACCATCACCGCCACCCTCTATGACGATAAGTCCGGTGTGGATTTTAACGCTATTAAAGGCATCGGCAAAGACGGCACCGTTATATCTCCCATTCAAATAGACGAGGCAAGCGGCAATGTGATATTTGCCATGCCCACGCAAAACTTTGACCTTGTCATCACAGATAAGGTGGGTAATCAGCTAAAAAGCTCGGTGGAAATAATAACGGAGTAAGCGCAAAAAAAAGAGCCGTGTTTAAAAACTCGGCTCTTGCTTGCTATTCAAATTTTGTTCCTTTTTTCATCTTGCTGTACACAAGATACATATCCTTTGTTACCACCGCGTCTACAGGGTAGCAGGTCATCAGCGTGGTGGAGTACGGCGCGCTGTCTGCAAAGGCAGTTTTGTTCCAGTCGTCCTTTGTATGGTTGTACACGCACATACCCGTCACTTCAAACACATAGGTATCTATGTCTGTTTCTATTATAAACAAGTCGCCTTTTTCCATAGTAGGCAATTGGCTAAACAGCTGATAATTGTGCGCGCCCAAAGCCGCGCTACGCTTATCGCCAAACATGCCCCAGTTGCCAAGATAACCCGGCGTGCTTATCTGCCAGTTGTTGTTTAGGTTATTAGAGCCGTAATAAATCGGCCTCTCGTAATATTTCATTTTGGGTATTGTTATTGTGCCCACTTTTTCTCCAAGCACAAATTCAGCGTCCGTTTTACTTTTTGTAACAATGGTGGTATCGTCCCATACATTTTTATATTTTTGCATGGTTTTTTCCGGATTTTGCGTCAATTGCGTAAAGGTAATCGGATTAATTGCCATGTCATTAAAAAGCAAAACAGACGCAATAGCAAATAACAAATACATAGCTAGCAACAATTTGTGTTTCATATTAAAATCCCTTTTCTAAAAAACTTTTGGAGGTAAACCATGATAAACATATGTATGTGCGATGATAACAGTATTCTGCTTGAAAAGTACAAAAGCATGCTGCTTGCCGTTGCACAAGAAAACAATATTCTTGTTTCTCTCAAAACCTTTCTTAGCGGCGAACAACTTCTTTTTTATTTAAGCGACAGCCCCAACGATGCCGATATTATTTATCTTGATGTCTTAATGGCAGAGCTAGACGGCATCGAAACAGGCAAAAAGCTGCGCGAGCTTGGCTGTAAAGCCGAAATTATATTTTTAACCTCCTGCGAATCTCATGTGTACGATTCCTTCGACATAAATCCGCTTTACTATATGCTAAAAGATAATTCCTCTACCGACAAATTCAACGAGATTTTCTTGCGTGCGGTAGGTCTTTCGTCCGATAAAACAAGCGAAGCTTTCATGTGTGAATCCGGCTGTGTTATAAAAAAAATACCGCTTAAAGATATCACTTATTTTGAAATACACAACCGTATTATAACAGTGCACTACAATAAAAACACATTCGCGTTTTATTCCACCATAGAAAGCGTGGAGCAAGAGCTGTGTGCAAAGCGTTTTATCCGCTGTCACCGTGCCTTTTTGGTAAATATAAAGCATATCGACAGTATCGACAGCGCCAATATTTATTTATCCGACAAAAGCACTTTGCCCGTAGGCTCCACTTATTTAAAAGCCGTAAAGCAAGCCCTATCTGATTATCTTACAGATATGTTTTAATTGCAAGTAACAAACGAAAATAAAGAAATGAGTTTACATATGCC
>JAVWZM010000117.1:0-2942 GCA_036661035.1 Oscillospiraceae bacterium | reverse complement strand
CCTATTTTCTAGTGGATTATCATGTATTGCAGTGCCGCTATATTGGCTGCTCAGTAATAGTGCCAATAACATTATGAACAATACCATGATATATTATAAGCTGTTTGTATCAATCGCAAATTCGGTGCTTTCAAGCTTGGTGCTAATCGGCGCAATACTAATCATTGTTGCAATAGCAATAAGGTTGATTTCTCTATTCAAAAACGCGAATAAAAAGAAACAACAAAACAAGAATTACTATAGCCTTGATGCCAATGGAAATCTAATCAATGTCACTAATTCTTAAAAGGTATTGCTTTTTGCGTATAAATGTGATAACATTAGCTTTGCTTAACTTACAGGAGGGTTTAATAAATGGGTATATTTGAAATTATCACCGCAGTATTACTTCTTATTGCATGCGTACTAATCATAATTTCCGTTTTGTTCCAAGAATCCAAGGGCAATGGTTTATCAGGTGCTATCGGCGGCGGAGAAATGATGGCAAACGAAGGGCGTATGCGTTCAAAAGATGTTATTTTGGCAAAATACACAAAATACGCCGCAATTGTTTTCTTTGTGGCAACAATTTTGGTTGGCGTCTTTGGCATTTATTTCAAAAAGTAGAAAAATAAATTTATTTTTCAAAAACCTGCCTTTATGGCAGGTTTTTTGTTATAATATACATAACGAGATTTGTAAATATTATGCGGAAACGCAGAAAAGTGTGAAATATATGTCTATTAAAGCGAAAATCATGGCAGAAATAGAAAAGCGCCCACGCCGCCTAAAGGAATTAAAGGCAAAGCTTGGCAATGATAAAAAAGTAATGCGCGCTGTAGATGAGCTTGTAAAAAGCCAAAAGCTTACATCTACGGCAGATGGCGTGTATTCGGTAAAATCACAAAAAGTTATAGATGCGGTTAAGTGTAACATCGTAAAGCTTGGCAAAGGCTTTGGCTTTGCCAAGCAAATAGACGGTAGCGGAGATGTGTTTATCCCAGGTCGCTTTTTAATGGGAGCAATGCCAGGTGATGAAGTGTTGGTGGCGATAAGCAAAACGCCACGGGTAGAGGGTACCCTTGAGGGCGAAGTAGTGGGCATTACAGCCGAGAAAAACGAATTTGTCGGCACAGTAGTAAGAAATGACGGACGCTTGGCACTGGTGCCGGACAACGCGCAAAACACTCCGCTAATTATCAAGAAAAGTGCGGACGGCGGTGTAAAAGAGGGCGACAAGGCGGCTGTGGTTATTTTGGAGCGCAGCTCAAACCACCAAGACCATCGCGTGGGCGTTGCCATGCGTTTTGGTTCGTCCGACGCGGCAAAGCAGTGCGCAAAATCAATTCTTTACGGCGCAGGGCTAGAAAAGCAGTTTCCAATAGAAGTAAAGCTAGAGGCTAAAAAATACGAGAATGCACAAATTTTGCCGGAAGAAAAAATAGGCAGAAAAGATTTGCGCGGCTTGCCGATATTTACAATAGATTCAGCATCTACCAAGGACATAGACGATGCTATCAGCATAGAGCGCACACAAGACGGCTACAAGCTTGGCGTTCATATTGCGGACGTAAGCCATTATGTAACAAAGGGCACAGCGCTAGATACCGAGGCAATGCGTCGCGGTACCTCGGTATATTATGCCGACAGCGTTATCCCAATGCTGCCGCGCGCGTTGTCAAACGGCATTTGCAGCCTTAACGAGGGCGAGGAGCGTTTGGCGTTTTCTTGCATGATGCAGCTTGATAATCAAGGCAAGGTTACAGACTATTCCTTCGTTAAATCAGTAATAAATTCGCGCGTTAAAGGCGTATATTCAGAAATTAATACTATATTAGACGACAGTGCCGACAGCGAATTGTTAGCTAAATATGCCGCGGTAAACAGCGAAATACAAATAATGGACGAGCTATACAGAAAGCTTGCCGTATTGCGCGCAGCACGCGGCAGCATGGATATAGAAAGCGGCGAGGCACAGCTTATTATAGACGAAAGCGGTGTGTGCGTAGACGTAATAAAGCGCGAGCGCGGCGTGTCGGAATGTATGATAGAAGAATTTATGCTGCTTGCAAATACCTGTGCCGCCTCCCTTGGGCGCAGGCTTAACGCGCCGTTTATCTACCGTGTACACGAATCTCCCGAGCAGCAGCGCATGGAAAAGCTATCTAAGCTTTTACTGGCAAGCGGTGTGGATTTCCACTTTGAAGGCGAAACACCCACTGTGCTGGAGCTTGCAAAGCTTTTATCCAAAACACGCGGAACTAATTTGGAGCGTCCTGTCCACACAGGCGTATTGCGCGCCATGGCAAAGGCTAAATACGAGGTGCAACCTAAAGGGCATTACGGCCTTGCACTTGACGATTATGCGCATTTCACTTCGCCAATTCGCCGCTATCCAGACCTTGCCATTCATCGCATATTAACGGATATCGTTGCAGGCGTGCAGCAAAAGGAACTTAACAAGCGTTATGCGCAATTTGCCGTGGAGGCTGCGCTTATTTCTTCAGACAGAGAAGTGCTGTCTATGCAGGCGGAGCGCGATATAGAGGATTGCTATAAAGCAGAATATATGCGCGGCTTTATCGGCGATACATTTACGGCAATAATATCCTCTGTAACCTTACACGGCATTTACGTGGAACTGCCAAACACCATAGAGGGGCTTGTACACATTTCAAAGCTTGGCAAGGGCGAGCCTGTGATAGTAGAAGGCGTAAGCTTGTCGGACCCGCTTACAGGCGAAATTTGGCGTCTTGGCAGCGAGATTAAAGTAAAGCTAATCGGCGTAGACGTAGCCCACGGCAATATAGATTTTGCGCCTGAGGAATAAAGCAATAGCGCACATAGGATAAGCTTCCGGCAAACATGATAGCAGCTTTGCTTTGCAAAATTCAATATATTTCTCAATACCTCTCACTATTGTGGGAGGTATTTTCTTATTTATATTGACAATATTAAATAGC
>JAVWZM010000116.1:0-3258 GCA_036661035.1 Oscillospiraceae bacterium | reverse complement strand
GTGAAAAAAATAATACCCATATGCTTTTTAGTAGCTATTTTCGCTTGCTTTTTAATGGCTGTTAATTCGGTTGCTTTTATTTCGATTTTTGCTATTCTAATACTAAGAATAGCTTTTTCGATATTTCAGCCATTGCAATCCAAGCTGCAAAATGTCCAAGTTAAATCTGCTAATAGAGCTACCACTCTAAGCGTTTTTTCAATTATTATGAACTCTATCGGCATTAGCACTAATCTGATTTTTGGAGCAATTGCTGAAATAGATATTGCATTTGCATTCTATTGTGGGATAGCATTTTGCTTGGTTGGAATGATATTAACGAGTATTTGGGCTAAAAAAACGGAATACAAGTTTCTATTATGAATACCCTCCCACAAGTGCAACAACCCATTCGCTTCGCAAAAATCCGATAATCTTACATCAAAGCAACCTTGCCATTCAATCGGCAAGGTTGCTTTGATTAAATTACAGCCTCTTGTGTGTACACAAGGGGCTGTTTAGTAAAAGCGACTAAAATGTCTAAAAATCAAAACCTTATATTGCTGATTTTCAAATCCGCGGATTTGGGCTGTTTGTACATTTCGGAGCATATGATAATATCAAATAAAGTTACAGTGAGTTTCACCACAGAGCTTAAACATGTACTAAGCAAGCTTGTCGGCCATCATTTCTAAGAAAGCCCCACGTTTAACCACAGTCGGCATGCCGCCTTATCAAAAGACCGGAAAGGTCGCCCATGACATTGGTGGTATCGTAATAGAACTGAAACTTTAAAGTGAATCATTTTTCTGTTTGCACAGCAATTTTACTTTTGATTGTACTACTAAAGCCTCGTCTTTGCTGTATGCAACTTGACAAAAGGCTCGAGTACAAAGACAATAATAAGTCAAGTTGCTATAATTGTCTTGCTTATGACAGTACTGTTTTCCCACTTAAAGCTTACGGTTTTATTGCCCTTTAGGCAAAGCCCACTTACACTGCCACTGCTCCATATGGGAGGAATTGCCGGCAAAATATGCACACCGTTTTCGTCTTCCTGCAGTAGCATTTCGGCAATTCCTGCGGTAACGCCAAAGTTACTGTCAATTTGAAATGGGGGGTGAGCGCCCAGCATATTAGGATAAAGCCCTCCTCCAAAAGCGTACTCATATCCAAAGTTTTCCACAGGACGCAGAGCTTTATCTAAACAAAGTTTTGCCTTATCGCCGTTTTGAAGACGCGCCCAAACATTAATTTTCCATGCAATACCCCAGCCCGTTGCTTCATCTCCCCTAAGGCGCATACTGGTTTTGGCTGCTTTAAGCAATTCGTCCGTGGAGCTGTTTATGGAATGTCCGGGATAAATCCCGTACAAAAGCGACAAATGCCGGTGCAGCGGCTCTTTTTCGGCTATTTCTTTATCCCATTCGCAAAGTTGACCGTTTGTGCCTATTTTATATTTGCAAAGCTTTAATAGCGCTTGCTTTAAATCTTTCACAAGCTGATTGTCTATATTTAATATTGCCGCTGTATTTATATAAGCATTAAAAACGTCAATTGTCACAGCAATATCCATAGCACAATTTCGAGAAATAGCATAAGATTTTTCGTTGCGCAGATATCTGTTTTCAGGGGAAGTGGAAATAGGTGTGTTTAAAATACCGCTTTCATCTTTTTCTAGCCTATCAAGCATAAAAAGCGATGCGCCTTTTATGATATTCTCGTTTTGACGAAGAAAGTCCAAATTTTTCGTGTATTCGTAATGCTCCATAATATGCCGCGTAAGCCATGCTCCGCTAATATTCCAAAATCCAAAGCCTACTGCACCGCTATCTGCACCTTCGCCGCCTACTGCTTCGGTTTGTCGCCACAAATCGGTATTGTGATGCGCACACCAGCCACGACAATGATAATTATTTTGTGCTGTGGCTTCACCTTTTTGTGCAAGCTCCGAAATCATTTGTAAAAGCGGCAAATGACACTCTGATAAGCCGCATTTTTCAACATGCCAATAATTCATCTCGGTGTTTATATTAAGCGTGTAGTTTGAACTCCATGGCGCACGCAGCTCCTCATTCCAAATGCCTTGTAGGTTTGTGGGCTGTGTGTTTTTGCGCGAGGCAGCAATAGTTAAATATCGGCCGTAATCAAACATCAATACAATAAGGCCATTGTCTTTTCCGTCTTTTTTATGCTCAAGCAAGCGTTCATTTGTTGGAAGATTTTTTCTATCAATTCCGCCAAGTTGCAGCTTTGTAGCATTAAAAAGAGTTTTGTAATCTGAAATATGTGATGATTTAATAGTATCATACCCTTTATCAGCAGCAGCAATGCAACAAGCCTCACATTCATTTATCGGAAGCTTTTTGCTGGTTAAAGGTTGCTTATCATAGCCTTCAAAATTCGTAAAAATCGCTACGAAAAGGACAAAATCGCTTGAATGTATAAATAGCTTTCCGTTTTCGACAGTGAAATTGCCGTTAAACAGCTTAGGCTTTACAGCAACTGCATATGTAAGTGCGCGGTTGTTTTCAAAGCTGTCGTATACAATGGGATTATCACATTCAAAATACGTCGGTGCCGAATAAGACGGTGCCTGAGCTTTTAGTAAAAGCATGTCATTTTTTTGAATAAAACGGCATTGATGTGGACATTCAAAGCTTACTTCGCTTGTGTTTTTTGGGTTTGTGCTTTTGTATTTAAGCGCCATAATATTGTCTGGGTAAGAGCAAAAAGCCTCTCGTTCATAACTAAAGCTTCCGCTTTGAAAGCTTGTTTTGGCTATGGAGTTGCTTAAATCTAATTCCCGATGATAATTTATCGGCGTTGATATTGTATCTGTTTGGATAATCAAATTACCTGCCGGCTGATATGCCTCGGTCCATTTTGAAAGACAGTTTTTCCATAAAATTTTCTCTGCATCATCAAGCTTTTCGCTTTTGTATAATGCCTTCGCTTCGCAATATCCCCGGTATGCATTAGGTAAGGATTTGTCTTTGGGATATCCTGACCAAAGAGTATCCTCATTAAGAGAAATCTTGTCCTGTGAGCAACCGCCATATACCATTCCGCCAAGTCGCCCGTTACCTATTGGCAAAGCCTCGTGAAAATTGTTTGCCTCGTGGGTGTACCATAATTTTTTCATATATTATCCCTTTTCAAACATTTCAATCTTGAGCTGCTCCTTACCGAGCTGCATAACATCTTGCAAAGCCATATTGATAATATGAGCAATCGGGTTTAAAACATTAACCCTTTACCGCACCACCGGATAATGCC
>JAVWZM010000115.1:0-3314 GCA_036661035.1 Oscillospiraceae bacterium | reverse complement strand
TAATCTTAAAAATTCCTCGGTTTCTCCCGATTGGGGTGAGGACGTGCAGGCAAACGAGGCAGAGATAACAGAGATGCTTTTGCTTACAAAGGGATATACAGAAGATGAATTATCTGCTGTAACTCGAGAAGAACGTGCAGACATGATGGCGTATTTTAACGGGCTGTACAAGCTAAAAGGATATAATGTACAGGAGCTTGAGATTGTATTGGCGCAAAAGGATATACCGGGATATAAAGAAATGACGACGCAGAGCGGATATGAAAATGGCATCAAAGCATACGCCAAGCCGCAAAAGCCTACAATGACACAGCCGCTTGCAAAGGTGCATTTGGCAAATAACGCAAGCTCTATCAATATTGCGGTAGCCTTTATATTATGTACGGCTACTTTTGTAATGCTGGTGCTACTGCTAAAGCGTCACGATGAAAAAAGACGCCACAGCCAAATGTAGATTAGCTATTATATTATACAAAACCGAAAGCACCGTTTAAATGGCTGATATCTGCCAATTTAAACGGTGTTTTTTAATCGCTTAACAAAATTATTCGTATTTGTCTTTTGCTTCGGAAAAATATTCTTCCAGCTTGCCTTCGTGATATAAATGCTCAAAATCCGACATAACGCCCTTATAATATTCGCGCATATCCGCAAGAGATACATCAAAGCGCAAGGAATTATCGGAATAAAAAGCGTTGTCGTCCGCCTTGTACAAAGCAAGGCGCTTGGCGGCAGCTTCGGGGCTTGCAGGCTGTAAAAACAGCGAGGTAATGCGGGTAATATCCGGCGCGCTTTTGTTTATGCGCTTTCCATGGGCAAGATATTTTAGCCACATTGCCCAGTCCTCATGGGCGTTTAAGTCCTCACGCATGCCGCCGAATTTTGTATATAATTCGCGCTTAAAAAGCACAGTTTGTATGGGTATGCGGCAGCTTTGGCACATATTAAAAATATCAATACGGCTGAAAACCATGCTTTGCAAGGCGGCTATTTTATATGGGTATGGCGAGTTTTCGCCCACTTCCACAAGCATTGCCATTGCCGAGCCAAGCACCATATCAGCGCAAGGGTTTTCAGCGGCTTTTGCAGCAAAAAGCTCTACATGGTCTGGATAAAGCAAATCGTCGTCATCTAAAAACATGCAGTATTCACCCTGTGCCGCATCAAGCCCTGCATTTCCGTTTGCGGCGCGGCCCTTGCGTACATCGTTGTTGATGTATTTGATGTTAAGCTGCGAAAATTCATTGCTAACCATTTCGCTACAGGTATCTGCACCGTCCTCGGCTATAATTATCTCGATATTTTGATAAGTTTGGTGCGAAAGGCTGATTAGCGCAAGACGCAAATAATCTTTTTTATCGTATGTGCGTACAATTATAGAAACAAGCGGCTTATGTGTGAAAGGCTCTAGCTTTGCAAGGCCTCTGTCCGCGTCAAAGCCATTTTCAAAATGCCAAGTTTGCGCCTTTAAAACATTGCGGTGGCAAAGGCGGTATAGAAGAAACGGCCATAAAGTGACAAAGTGCTTTAGATAATTTTTGCATAATACCTTGCGCACGTTGTCGAAATGCAAAGGACGCTTTATTGCGCCAAGATACATTTTTTCGCCTGATAATATCTCTTTACAGCCGCCGTATTTGTAGCGAAGCAAAAGGTTGCCATAAAAGCTACCTGCATATTCGGATAGCTTTGGACCGTCGTTTTGGTAGGAGTAATGCGTTACGCGGGCTGTGGGTACATAAACAATGTCAGCACCTGTGGCGCGTATTCGCCAAGATAAATCCACATCTTCGCAATACATAAACAGGTTTTCGTCAAAGCCGCTTATGGCTGTGAAAAGCTCTCGCTTTACTACAAGGGCGGCACCGCTTGCCCAAGAGGTGCAAAGGGTAACAGGATCTATATGATGCCCTGTTTCAAAGGGTAACTGGCGGCACTCGTAAGCGGCGGCGGCATGGGCTGCCATGGCGTCGTCCAGCATGCAAAACAAGTCGGGATAAACCTCGGTGTCGGTATTTAAAAAGAAAATAAATGGCGATTTGCCGCTATCTGCGCCAAGGTTACACGCGGCACCAAAGCCCTTGTTAGTGCGGTTTTGTATTATCTCAAATCCGCCAAAGCCGCTGTGCTCAAGCTTTAGCTGATGCAGCATATTTACCGTGTCGTCGCAGGAAGCGTTGTCTACAAAAATAAGATTAAGCCGGGCTAAGTCGTATTTGGCATTTGCTATTGCCTTAACACAGCCGTTAAGCCAATTAATGCTATTATATGTGACAAGCACAATGTCGTAGCGCATATTAAAGCCTCCAAGCGAATTTATATATTGATTATAACACAGATATTTGCCACTATCAACACGAGCAATTACGGATATACCGCGACAATATAGTGCTTATTTGGCACGCAAAGCCTTTAAGTAGAGCGAAAGGGGCCATATCTGCCTTTAACGTGAATTGTTAAGATTAATCATTGTAATATTATTACTTGATATGTTACAATATAATCAAATAAAATTACATGGAGGCTATTATGAGAAAAGGTGGAGCGTTTCGGTTAGTAGGGCTTATTCTCGGCATAGTTGGTACGGCTGTTTCGGTAACAGCTATTGTGTTTAGCTGCATTGGGCTTATCTTGTCGCGCAAGGCTGTAGGCAAATGAAAATAGCAAAGCCTTTGATGCCAAAGCAGCTTGAGGACGGCATATCTTTAGAAGAAGCTTTTGGCATGGCGGCACTTGATGATGCTGCCATTTGCGGCTATGCCTTTAACGGCGGCGACGCAGTGGCGGCACCACTGGAAAAGCAAGAGATATCACAGTGCAGCTTTACCGCGTGCCGCCTTGGCAGTGCAGAGCTGCGCCGCGCGTGGATTCGCGACACGGTGTTTACACGATGCGATTTTGAAAACGCAGATTTTACAGACTCTACCTTGCATAAGGTAGAGTTTAATAATTGCCGCCTTACGGGGGCTAAATTCAGCGGCGCGTCCATACACGATTGCAGATTTACAGACTGCAATGCCGCATATATCAATTTTTGTGAAACAGGGCTGAAAAACACAAGGTTTGAAAAATGCAAATTAAAAAACGCTGTTTTTTCGGGTATTCGCACAAAGCCATTTGAGTTTGACGGCTGCGATTTGTCGGCGGCAGAATGGGCGAACAGTCTTTTAAAAGATGTGGATTTTACAAGCGATAATATAGACGGCGGCAGCTTTATAGGCCACGAATTACACGGGGCAATAGTAAACGCTATGCAGGCGTGCGAGCTTGCAAAGCTGCTGGGAGTACGTATACAGTAATTTTACTTTTGATTG
>JAVWZM010000114.1:0-3425 GCA_036661035.1 Oscillospiraceae bacterium | reverse complement strand
CGCCAAAAGTTGTAAACCATCTCCCCGGACAAAGTGTAAACCATCTCATACTTGACAAGAGCCCCGCCCCTACGGAGGGTGGGGAGTGCCGTTAGTGTGTGCCATACAATAACATTGCAAAATGCAGTGCCATGCACTGCAAAGTGCAAAAACCTATGCATTCCACCTATAGCCGTAACCCCACACGGTAAGAATGTGCTTTGGCGCACTTGCTTCGTCTTCTATTTTCATGCGCAGACGGCGAATATTTACGTCCACTATTTTTACATCGCCAAAATATCCCTCGCCCCACACGCCTTTTAATATCTGCTCGCGTACCATGGCTACACCGGGGTTTGCAAAAAACAGCTCCATTATCTGAAATTCAACCTGTGTCAATTCAATTTCAATGCCGTTTTTAAACAAAATTCGGCTTTTCTGATCCAGTATAAATTGCCCCGATACAAGGCGGCCGTCCGCCTGTTTTTCGGGGGAAAGACGCTGCACTCGGCGCACCAATGCATCTATGCGCGCCAAAAGCTCGCTTACGCTGAAGGGCTTTGTCATATAATCGTCTGCGCCTATGGCAAGGCCTTTTATTTTATCGCTTTCCATTGCCTTTGCACTTAGCATGATGATGCCTATGCTTGCGTTATCTCGGCGTATGTTTTCGCAAAGGGAAAAGCCATTCATGCCCGGTAGCATAATGTCCAGTATCGCCGCATCGAAATCTCCGTTTTTCTGGGTGAAAATGCTTAAAGCTTGCTCTGCGCTTGCCGCCTCGCTTACTTCATAATCTGCCATGCGTAAATTTAACGCCACTACCTCGCGGATAGCCTCTTCGTCCTCGACAACTAATATTTTTCTCATAGCTTTGCACCTCTCCTTTGCCTATTTTAAAACTGTAATTCCCGATAAAATACTGCTCTTATCGTATATGGTGGCACCCTCGCCAAAATACATCATCAGGCGGTTTTCGCCTATATCGGCTGCCTCGGTATATGCGCCGGGGCTTGATGTTTTAGACACTATGCGCGCGCTTAAATATAGCGTGGCTCCGTCTTGGCTGCGCATTTGCCAATTGCCGTTTGCAGTAGAGTCGTCTAGCAGCGACACTTTTTCGTCCCAGCCCTTTGGCAGACGCACAAAATATCCGTACAGCGCGTCGTAAATGCCAAAACGCTTTTGCGGATTCGGCAGCAGATAATCGTGCCACGAAATATAGTAAAACCGCCGTGAGGTTGAAAGTGTACTTATTTGCTTATCTATCTGCGGTATATCCACGGAGCCGTTGTCGTCTATATCAATGCTTAAAAGCTCTGGCTGAAAGCGGCGCGACAAAGCGAAAACATCTGCTTTTTCGGCACTTGGCCAAGATAAAAGCTTGCCGTTTTCCCAAAGTAAAAACTGGCTTGCAAGGCCGCTTGAATCCAATCTGCCATCTATTACCACGCCTGTGCCGCTTGCGGATTTGCCGCATTTAAGTGTGACACATTCTGTAAAGCGGTCGTCCAGCGTCACTGTTTGCAAGGTGCTTAGCTTGCCGGCGTCACTTGCGATTAATTGCAACATGGGCGCACCGGGGGTGATAAGCAATAGCTGCTTTTTGCTATCATCATTCAGCTCGCATAAAATATATTTGCTATATGCTTGTCCCATAAGGCTTGTGACGGTATCGTCTTTATAGCTGTATACGGCTAAATACTTGTCCGACAAGGTGGAGTTGGCATAGCCCACTATAATGCGCGAGCTACCGTCGGCATCGATATCCGCCACCTCCACACATTCCACCTCTGTGGAAAGCCCCTCTATCTCGTACACTACCTCCCAAGTACCGTTTGTGTTTTCAAGCATTGCCAAATGCACATTTTTGCCCTTGCCTGTTGTGCTGTAAAGCACAGCCGCCTCATTTTGACCGTCCCCATCGAAATCCTTTATGATAAACGGCGTCATTTCCTTGCCGCCACGCGGATATTTTAGCTGTAATGTTTCGCCAAGATATGCGTTAAGTGCGCGCTGCACGGCATTTTGCTGTGCGTCCGTCTGGGGCGCGCGGAGCAAATCCTCCACGTTGCGCGCGCTTAAACCCGGTGCGCTGCACCCTGCAAGCATAAATACAAGCGCAAGGCTTGCCGCTATGTATATTTTTTTCCTCACGTCTGCGCACCTGCCTTCAATTATCATGCTTATGGCATCAAAAATCTGTTTTTATAATAATTTGCCTTTTGCCGCAGTAATGCCTGCATTTGCAAAAGATATCGCAACTTGACATATTATTGTCTTTGCGCACAACCTTTTGTCAAGTTGCATACAACAAAGACGTGGCTTTAGTAAGACAAGCAAAAATAAAATTGCTGTATATCTGTTACTATAACATACGAATATGTAGATAACATTAACAATATTGTACCACTAAACAAGATAGATGCCAATACTCATTATAATAATACCGCCTACTATGCCAAGGATAGAATATCCCCTCTTGCCAAAGGCAAAGCTTTCCGGCAAAAGCTCGCTTGCCGAAACGTATAACATTATTCCCGAAATAGATGCCACAAGCCCGTTTAAAAACCCCGGTGTAATAGCGTTTCTGAACACAAAAAAAGCAAGCACCGCGCCAAGGGGCTCCGCCACGCCCGACAAAAGCGCATATACTGCCGCCTTTATCTTACTGCCTGTTGCGTAATACACAGGCACGGCGATGGCTATACCCTCGGGGATATTGTGCATGGCAATGGCAAGGGTAAGCGCCGCCCCAAGCCTTGGGCTTGCATATCCTGTAAAAAGCGTAAGCACACCTTCGGGCAAATTGTGCAGCACTATGGCGGCAGTGGTAACAATGGCACTGCGCATGGCGGCGGCGTGAGTCATGCCTGTAATGTGAGAAGCGGCAAGCTCTTTTTCTCCGGGTATGCATTTTTCTAAAAGCATGGCGATTACCATGCCCATGGCGGCAAGGCTGGCGCTTGCAAGAGCGCTTAAAACAAGCGGCATATATTGGTGGTACACATGCACCGTATGCGGCAGCATATCCGTGAGGGAAACGGTAATCATTACCCCTGCGGCAAAGCCGAGAGAAAGCGACATCATTTTATCGCCGGGTTTTTTACAAAGCATTACCACTAAGCCGCCAAGCCCTGTGGAAAGCCCTGCCAAAGTAGTAAGCGCAAGCGCATGCAGCATAAATAAACACCCCTTTTTACAATTTATGCGCCGCGAATATATCTAATACTATTCTTTAGCTATATTATAAATTTAGCAAACAAGTCTACGGACTTGTTTGTTAAAAAGCCTATCCTATGTGCGTGCTATCGCACATGCACAATTAAAGACAAAGCGCCCTTGAAACAGCCTTAAGGCTAATTTCAAGAGCGCTTTTTTATAAGGCTCTATACTAAATGTTGGGGTACGCAACGAATAGAGCTCAAATAAAACGAAAAAAAGGT
>JAVWZM010000113.1:0-3697 GCA_036661035.1 Oscillospiraceae bacterium | reverse complement strand
AAATATTAATAGCGGTGCCAAAATATCTTCCGGCGACGCTATCGGCATTAAAAACGCCACTGACACTGCTAAAACAGCAATGGACGGCGGCACTGTAAAAAGCGAGCATATTGCAGTTGATGTTACCGTGGGCAACATGCAATTTAAAAAAGGCGTTATTGAAAACACCTATGCAGGTGCCGACACCGCAAACCGCTTTGCTTTAATGGGCAACACTGAATTAGGAAGACTGAACGACAATTCCTACAGCATAATTGCAAAATCCTCAAGCCTATTGTGGGACAAATTGGCTGAACATTCTTTAAATTATGGCTTTGGTGAATTATCTCCTGACAAAGTTTTTTTAATAAAGACAAGCATGTGAGCGATTTGAATTATGAAAATTAATAACAATCTTAAAAAGCTGATTATTTCCCTTTTGGTTGCGCTATTCTTTGTTGCGCTGTATTTTTCCCGTGCTTTGCTTACGGTAGACAATGTTTTGTGCGACGCGCTTTATCAAGAGCCGCAATCTCTTGAGGGTAACATTGCCCTTATAGGCATAGATCAGCACACCCTAGAGGAGCTTGGCCCATTTGGCACATGGACGCGCAAGGTTATGGCAGACGCTGTTTTGGCTCTTAACGCAAACCCCGACGCGCGCCCTATGGCAATAGGCATAGACGCCGCCTTTGTGGGCGAAACGTCTTTAGCGGCAGATGATGCCCTTGTGAAAGCGGCAGGGCAATACGGCAATGTGGTAACGGCAAGCATGGCGCAGTTTGGCTCTAAGGTAATCACAAACGAGGACGGCAGCTTTTATATGGACAATTCCGCCATACTCGCCCTTGACGAGCCATTCCCTGCCCTAAAAGCGGTAACGCGGCAAGGGCATATTAACGCAATGTACGACACCGACGGCATTTTGCGGCAAAGCCTACTTAGCCTAAAGCCGCAAGGCGGCGAGGAGCTTTACTCCTTTAGCTATCAGCTATATAAAATATATTGCGAGGCAAACGGCATAGCGCCAAATATGCCCCCTGTAAATGGCGGCGGCTACTGGTTTATCCCATTTAAGGGCGAGCCTGGCGCGTATAACGAAGGCCTATCCCTGTACGACCTTATAAACGGCAATATTCCAAGCGACGTTTTTGCAGATAAAATAGTGCTTATCGGCCCATATGCCGCCGGCATGCAAGACGCATATGTTACGTCTATAGACCATGCCGAGCCAATGTATGGTGTGGAATATCAAGCAAATGCCATTGACGCCCTTATTACAGGGGATTTTAAAAGGCAAATACCCACATATTTGCAAGTATCTCTGCTGTTTATAGTGGCATTTGTAAGCACTATGCTGCTGTGGAACTGCAAAATGCTAACCGGCACTATCGGCTCTTTAGCCGCGGCAGGCGGATATCTTGCCCTATGCGTGGCGGCGTATAAATGCGGATATATTATAGACGCGCTATATATCCCCTTGTGCATTGTGTGCGTGTACATTGCCTCTGTGGCGGCAAATTACGTGCGCGCCGCCATAGCAAAAAGGCGCATACAAGGCACCTTCAGCCGCTATGTTGCGCCGGAGATAGTAGATGAAATATTGCGCGACGGCAGCGAGAGCCTACAGCTTGGCGGCAAGCTAACGGATATTGCCGTGCTTTTTGTGGACATACGCGGCTTTACCACCATGTCGGAGGCTCTTGAGCCAAAAACGGTAGTTGAAATACTTAATAATTACCTTACCCTTACCAGCACTTGCATATTAAATAACGGTGGTACGCTGGATAAATTTGTCGGCGACGCCACCATGGCGTTTTGGGGCGCACCCTTGCCACAGAACGACTGCATATTTAAGGCGGTAAAAACGGCTCTTGACATGGTAGAAGGCTCTGTAAAGCTTAGCGAGGAGCTGCAAGCAAAGTTTGGCCGCACTGTTTCCTTTGGCATAGGCGTGCATTACGGCTCGGCAGTAGTGGGCAATATCGGCTCCCCCACGCGTATGGACTATACCGCAATAGGCGACACGGTAAACACCTCTGCACGGCTAGAGGCAAACGCACCCGGTGGCACTATCTTGGTAAGCCGCGCAGTGGCAGATGCCCTTGAAGGGCGTGTGCGCTTTACCACACTTGGGGACAGCATTAAGCTAAAAGGCAAGGCCGAGGGCTTTGAGATATTAAAGGTAGACGGCCTATTATAGCCAAAATAATTATAATAGCTAATTTTGTCGCCACTCTAATTATTCCAATTGATTTTATAACCACTATTAGCGCGATGCGCATGGAGGTATCTTGTGAAAAAACATATTTTTATTGGTATTTGCGTTCTGGCTATACTGGCGGCAATGCCCGTTATGGCGCTGGAACAGCCTGTGGCACAAATAATAGGTGCCTCGGGCATATGCATAGACAAAAGCGGCAATTACTTGGTGGCAGACGCATACAATAAGGTAATATGGCAGCTTAAAGGCGATACATACATACCGCTTGCAGGGCGCACGGCACCACGCGGCGCATCTAATATACCTATCGGCGAATATATAGATGCCGAGCTGAGCCAGGCAAGCTTTGTATCGCCATGGGGCATATCGCCTTTTCTGGACGGCTACGCTGTAACAGATTGCGATTGCAATACCGTGAGATATATCAGCGACAAAGATGTGCAGACTATAGCCGGCAGCAAAGCCGCAGGGTATAAAGACAGCATCGGCATTAACGCGCGGTTTGCTCGCCCCACAGGCATTGCCACAGACGATAGCGGCTGCCTTTATATCTGCGATACGGATAACAATTTAATACGTAAAATCAGCACAAAAGGCAAGGTTACCACCTACGCCGGCAGCACCGAGGGCAGTGCAGACGGCACGCTTCGCAAGGCGAGCTTTCGCCAGCCTACAGGCATTGCCTTTGCAAACGGTGCTTTATACGTAGCCGATACAGGCAACCACTGTATTCGCATGATTAAAAACGGCGAGGTAACCACCCTTGCAGGCAAGCCCTTAGCCGAGGACACAGACGAATTTTACGAGGGCGGCTTTGTGGACGGCGATGCAAAAACCGCCATGTTTGCAGCCCCACAGGGCATAGCTGTAAAAGGCGATAATGTGTACGTTGCCGACACCATGAATGGGGCTATCCGCTTGATATCCGACGGCAAAGTAAGTACAATATTTCAAAACGAAAATACCGCAGAAAATTTATATCCCACTATGCCGCGTGCCATTGCCATTGCCGATGGCAAGCTTATTGTGGGCGATGTGTTTGCCAAAACAGTGTTTACCGTGGATATATCGCCCGTTGCCACTGCCCCAAGCACCGTGGCAAGCGTGCCTACAAGCACAGCGCAATCCGCGCCCACTGTGCAAAATAATAGCGGCTTTCCTTTATGGATATTAGTAATAATTGCCGCGGCAATAGCCATTGCCATTATAGTAATAGTGGCTGTGCTAAAAAAGAAAAAAGAAAATAAATAATAACTAACAAAATAACACAAATAAACCGCTCATTTGTCCACGCCATAAACGCGTTTACAAATAAGCGGTTTTTCTGTTCTGTCCACTTGAATGGGTATAATAGGATATTGCAATGTCATTGCATTTTGCATAGTTGATTACACTTGTCAGCGCCTGTTCTTTTTTTCTATATGACAGTGCTAATCGCTGCATTTGTCATTGCATATAGCAAAGCTAAATAAGCACACACGCTTAAAGCGCGAT
>JAVWZM010000112.1:0-3741 GCA_036661035.1 Oscillospiraceae bacterium | reverse complement strand
GCCAGGATCAAACTCTTCATTATTTGGTATCTAAATACCTCCGCCTAAGCTTTGGTAAATTAAATCTCATCTAATTCAGAAATTAGATTCATTTGCTCATTCCGCAATCGCTTGCGTCCTGTCAAATTACTTTTGGAATTTTTTAAATGAGTGTTTCCTCACTCGTTAAGGGTCCGTTAAGTTTCATTCAATATTGTTTAATTTTCAAGGTCCAGCTGCTTGCCTCTCGCTTGAGGTGCTTGATTATCTTACCATACTTTAATGCTCTTTGTCAAGCTTTATTTTTGATTTCTTTTCAAGTTTTTTCTCAAGTTCGTTTCGCCCCTTACAGGCTCTTTTCGTCTGGCTCGCTCCCGCGTTTTGTGCGGCTTAGTTATAATACCATAGCAAGCTTTACATGTCAACACTTTTTTGTAAGTTTTTCGTATTTTCGACAAATTAATTGAAAAGCAAAGCAGAATAAGCATATGCCAACCTTGCACCTTGGTACATTCAGCACATCTTATTCTGCCAATAAAACGCGCAATGACGCTAATAATCTGCGTTCTCGCCTTGATATTTGTACCTGTGTGGTGTGTAATAAGCGCGCCGTTTCGCTTTGGGTTTTATTTTGAAAAAATCGCAAATATATAAGCCGCCTGTCGTCTGCCTGCAAAGTGGCTATTACTGTTTTTAAACTTATAAGATCTGCCAGCGTTTCTTCGCAGCTTTCTTCGGGAATGTCAAATTCGCATTTGCCGTCATCGTCATTTTGTGGCGTGAGGGACAGCGCAGGCATGGACGCGCTTATTGCGTCGGCAATTTGCTCAGGCTGCACCTCCAGCTTATTTGCAAGCCAAGAAATAGTTGGCTCTTGCCCTGTTTGCTTTAAATATTTTTCCCGTGCGAAAGTAACCTTTAAGCCAAGCTCTTTTAATGAGCGGCTTACCTTTACAGTGCCGCCGTCACGAAACAGCTTTTTAATCTCGCCTAAAATCACAGGCACGGCGTATGTGGAAAAGCAAAGCCCTCTGCCTGTATCAAAGCCATCATATGCTTTTACTATGCCCATGCAGCCTGCGGCAAACAAATCGTCGTATTCTATGCCTCTGCCGCGAAAGCGTGTGGCACAGGAATGTACAAGACCAAGATTGTTTTCGATAAATTCTGCGCGTGGTCCAAGGGTAACCGGCATAATTGCAACTCCTTTTACATCAAACTGCAAATGTATGAATATAGCAGTATATTTACAGCTTGCTATTTAAGCGCGGATTACTTACCTTGCGCCTATGTACTTTGTGAGAGTTACCCTAGTGCCCTTGTTTACGGCACTGCGCACGCATACCTTATCCATAAAGCTTTCCATTACGGCAAAACCGAGGCCTGCGCGCTCGTCGCCGCCTGTAGTGAAAAGAGGTTCCATTGCTTTTTGTACGTTTTCGATGCCGACACCTTTGTCCACTATGCTTACAACAAGGCGCATGTCCTCGTATACTGCCGCTGTAATTGTGATATTGCCCACCTTGTCCGGATATGCATGCACCACTGAATTTGTTACCGCTTCGGACACAGCCGTTTTGATATCTGCCAATTGCTCCACGGTGGGATCCAGTGCTGCCGTGAATGAGGCTATTGCGCCCCGTGCAAATCCTTCGTTTACACTGCGGCTTGGGAATGTGATTTTTACAACATTTTGTGCTTTCATGCCTTTACTCCTTTTTCTTCAGTTGCTATACCTGCCATTGCAAGCATTTTATATATGCTTTGGGGTGCGCTTTGTACCAAAACCCTGCCGCCAAGCGCAGACATAAGCTTATGCCTGCCTAAAATAAGCCCTACCCCCGACGAATCCATAAAGCTGATAGCGGTGAAATCCATTATCAATACTTTTATGGCAGAGCTTGCTATAGCGGCATCTATCTTAGTGCGCAGAAGCGCGGCGGAATGGTGGTCTATCTCGCCCTCAAGATACGCCGCCAATACCTCGTCCGATTTTTGAAAGCTAACATTTGCCATCTTTATTCTCCTTAAATATTTCTTGATTTTCAAAATGTACTATAATGTACGCGCGCGTACATTATAGTGATAATAATTTGTCGGTGTTTACAGCAATTTTACTTTTGGTTGTCCTACTAAAGCCCTCGTCTTTGCTGTATTCAACTTGACATAAGGTTGTGTGCAAGGACAATAATAAGTTAAGTTGCTATAATATCACGTTACCTCACGCTTAAAATGCCGCTGTAAAATGCAGGCAAAGCAAAAAAGCATACCGCCTATGCATTAATCATAAGCGGTATGCTTTAATTTTTTTGTTATATTAAGTCGAGCGATTTATAAGTTTTAATACATATGCGTTTTACACTGTATTTGCGTTACGGCACTAATATTTTCCGTGCCTGTGCCGCAAGATACAAGCTGCCGCAAATACATATACCGTGCTTTGCAGCTTTCTTGGCATCTGCGATAGCATCTTGAACGTTGGTATATGCTTTTACTGTTTTAAAATATTCGTTTGCGAGAGCCGCAAGCTCCTCTGCCGACATGGCGCGTGGATTATCAGGCGCAACGGTGTACACCTCGCTAAAGCATGGTGCAAGCTGTGCTAACATTTCAGCAGAATTTTTGTCGTGCAATATACCCATCACGGCAATAAGCCCATGGGTTTCACTACGCAATAGCTCTAGCCGCAACGCCTCGGCACCGTCTGGGTTGTGGGCGCCGTCGATTATGATAAGGGGATTTGTTTGTATCACTTCTATGCGCGCCGGAAAAGCAGCTTTTTTTATGCCGTTTATAATATGCTCGTCCTCAATATTAAAGCCCTTGCGCCAAAGTGCCAAAGCCGCCTCTACAACTACACAGGCGTTGAAAGCTTGATGCTGGCCGGAAAGGGGCGTTGATAAATCGTATCCGCCATAATTAAAACGGTTTTCAAATGGAGCGTTTTTATAAATGTACAAGTCTTCAATTTGCGGAACAATAAGCTCACATTCGGCATCTTGCGCCATTGTTTCTATTTGCAATGCCGCGTCGGCAGTTTGCGCGGGATAGGATATCACCGTACATTCATTTTTGATAATGCCGCATTTTTCCGCCGCAATGGCAGTATAGGTATCGCCTAAAAGCTCGGTATGGTCCATGCCTATGCGCATGATGCACGCAACTAAGGTGTTTTGAACGGCATTTGTGGCGTCCAACCTACCGCCAAGCCCTACCTCTAGGCACACAATATCGCAAGCCTCCTGTGCAAAATAACAAAGCGCGGCGGCGGTAACCGCCTCAAACTCTATAACAGGCGCTGTGTTTTTTAGGCTCTCTGCCGCTTTGCGCACATTTGTTACAATATCCGCAAGACGCTCCTCGCTTATCATTTCGCCGTTTATTTGAAAGCGTTCGCGAAAATCCAAAACATAGGGGCTGATGTTTGCACCTGTTTTATATCCTGCCTCTTTCAGCACCGACGCCAGCATAATAGTGGCGCTGCCCTTGCCATTAGTGCCTGCGATATGGACAAATTTCAGCTTATCTTCCGGATTTCCAAGTGCCGCTAAAAGCGATTTGATTGTGGATAAATCCCCTGCTTTTGATATGCGCCCAAGAGAATGTAGCCAAGCTACAGCTTCTTGATAATTCATGGTATCGCCTTTCTACAGCAATTTTATTTTTGATTACCCTATTCAACCCTCGTCTTTGCTGTATGCAACTTGACAAAAGGTTGTTTACAAAGACAATAATAAGTCAAGTTGCGATACAGCAATTTTA
>JAVWZM010000111.1:0-3766 GCA_036661035.1 Oscillospiraceae bacterium | reverse complement strand
CGAATAGATGTAAAAATGGGCTGCTTTTGTTTTGGTGCTGCCAAAGCGGTTCGCAGCGCAGCGGAGAACAGTCCTATCAAAAGTTGTTTTTAGCACAGCACTTATCTTCGCGCTGCAAGGGTATCTATTCCGTCCGGTAAACACAAAAATCAGCGTAGATACGTGGTATCTACGCTGATTTTTATTTGTTATAACCCGTATTGGTTATCTTGTTATTTCATCAAAAAACAGGCTATATGCCAAATGTTGGGGTAAACTCAAATAAGAGCCAAAAAGTAGAGCATATTCAAAAAATCCTGTAAGATTGAATTAATTAAACACTCAATTTTAAAGGAGAATGAATATGCTCTGTACTGATTTTAGAATTATCTATTTTGTTGTGGTATTTAAAAAAGGCTAAACGAAAGAAATGTTCATTTGCCATAGGGGTGTTGCTCGTTTTGCTCATGATGGTGTTTTTGCAAAACCTAGATGTCGCAGCCATTGCTGTGATAGGGATATATTCGTCCTGTTTTGCGGCTCTTGCTTGCTATTTTGCAATAAAATCTTCCCAATATACGTCGTATATTTTAAATTCGGAAACATTTGTTGTGGTCGCCAATAAATAATATCTCATATATCGTCCGTCCCCAATCTGGGGACCATTAGCCAACGATGCCTTGTTGTGCTTCCAGCTGACATCAGCCTGCACGATGGCATATTCGGTAAAACCATATGTATCAATTTTTTTTATGATGTCTTGCTTTGAAAAGTCGCTTATTGTAGCTAAATCATCTGCTGTCAATATGGTTAGCTTGTGGATATTGTACTCCGACATATAAAGCCCATCACGACAGTTATCAGCCTCGTTTTGCACTGCACCTTGAAGGCTTTCATTTTCGCCAATCAAATCCAAAGAGTCTTCAAATTGGAAAGAAACCGAGTCGTAATAGGATTGATATATCAAATGCTCAAGCTCATTGTCTATGCTGTCCTCAAGCGTAAGAGTTCTGTCGTCAAATACGTATTTATCCTTTATATCTGCGTCCGAAACAGCCAAACGAGAAACATCTACATATTTTTCGGCTAAAAGCTGATCATTGCTTTTAGGCACTACCGATTCAGTGCTAATGGGTGTATTTGAATTTGGAATTTCATCGGGTGTACTCGATGATACAGTGCTGACGGGCGCATTTGTGCAAGCGGTTAGAAGCGACATCATTAACAGTGCCAAGAGCAGTGCGTGTCTGATTTTCATGTTTCTACCTCCAAATCAATAAAAACCAATCTGCGCTTGAGGCAAACTTTATATAAATTGAACCTCACAGTGCAAATTTCCAATTTTTTTTGAGTAATTACAACAATTTCCTTTTTGAGTATACATCGAATACATGTATTCGTCAAGCGCGCTTGATAGCGCAAATATCAACCTGAAACAACCCATTTTTGCTTTATAACAAACAGGCAGCTTTTAGTTTTGGCTTTTGCCAAAGCATAAAAGCTGCCTGTTTTTTTATGCCGAAATGGCGTCGCTAATACTACTGCTGATAATAATATTTGCGCGTAAATCCACATATTATTCTATCTTCCAAAGAATAAAAAATAAAGTCTGTGTCTATACTTGAGCGACGCTGAATATGTTTTAGAGTGGCATAGCTTATGCGAAACGATAACGCGTTTTGCATAGAGCAGCCAAAGGGAGATGTGCAAGGCACAAATAATATGGCGTGGCGGCGAAGGCTGTCTGCGACAAAAATGGAGGTATAGCATGCAGATAAAAAGCAAAATTTGGCATCGCGTTTTAGGCATGATACTGGCAATTTCTATATCCATTACTCTTGCGCCTGTAGGCGTATTTGCGCAGAATACAACGGAAATGCAAGAAGGCACAGAACAAACCATAATCGATACAAGCGTTAGCGTAATTAAGTACAATTCTAAATTTACAGTAGAGGCAAACGGATTAATACGAGTTAAAGAAGATAAAGAACAATTCGATTTTATGGTAAACAGCGGAGAAACACTGGCGCAAAACGATTTTATAGTTCCTATTCCTGTCCCAAATAGCGGATATTATTTCAGCGGCTGGACAGAAAACGGCAATCCGGTATTTCCAAGTGCGGAGGAGCCTGTATGCGCCGAGCATCATTACGTGGCTCATTTTAAACCAGTGGAAAAGCTTGTGCTTACGGCAAAAGGTGCAGAGCATGTTTATAACGGAATACCGCAGGGGGCAAGCGGATTTAGCTGCAATGTAAACGGCTTAACCTTTACACAGAAAGACGGCCAAGCACCGCTTGAAGCAAGCGTTAAGCGGACAGATGCGGGCGTATACAAAGACATAGTGGCTTTTAACGAAGCTGCCGCCGATGTGCGCGTGTATCAAAACGGAGTGGAAGTTACCGAAAAATATCGGGTGTCGCTGGTTGCCGCAACGCTTATTATTAAAGGCATGCCGGTTTTAATTACAAGCGGCAGCGGCGCAAAAGAATATGACGGCAAGGCGCTTACCGAAGCTTCTGCCATTGCAAAACCCAATTTTCCAAAAGGGCATGCACCTGTTTATATTTTTACAGGAGAGCAAACAGAGGTGGGTACTAGCAAAAACACCTTCACTTACGCTTTTCCACAAGGCGTAAATGGTGATAATTTTGACGTTACTTTAAAAGAAGGCACACTTACTGTAAACCAAAAGAAGCCGCCTGTACCAAGCGAAAAGCCCATAGAGATTACCGTAAAGGCGAACAATGCGGAAAAATTTTATGACGGTACACCGCTTAAAGCTGCAAAGGGATATACACTTACAGGTAAATTATCAGACGGCGACAGGCTGGTGGTAACATATGGAGAAACGGAAATTACAAACGCAGGCAGCGCAAAGGCGACGCCTAATGCTGTTGTAATGCACGGAGAAGAAGATGTGTCGCAATATTATAATATCAACTGTATTGCAGGCACACTGAAAGTGAAACCGAGGATAGTAAACATTACACCTATAAGCGAGGAAAAGGCATACGACGGCACACCGCTTGTGGCAAATGATGTGGGCTATACCTATACCAAATGGGATAGTAACGGCAACGGCTTTGCAGGGAAGGACGGTTTTGAAAAAGTGCCGCTTTTAGGCTCTATTACAACACCGGGCAGATATACGCCAAAGGTGGATACAAGCAAGGTAACATTTACAAAAGGTACTATTTCGACAAATTATACTATTGGTGTACTAAGCGGAACTTTAACTATAATAGCAAAAGACATTACCACAGGCGGCAGAACCATTACCGTTACGGCAAATAGTGGCAGCAAAACCTACGACGGCACGGAGCTTACCGAAAAGGGATATATGGCAAATACAAAGGATTTATTTGAAGGGGATATTTTACAGGCAGTTGTTTCCGGCACAGCTTTAAACGTGAGCAATACAAAGGAAAACAACAAGGTGGTAAAAGCGACGATAACGCATGATGGCGTAGATGTATCAGAATGTTATACAATAATAACTAAAACCGGCACCCTTAGCATCTTGCCTATTGATATTACTGTTGAGGGCAATATGCAGGTATTTGCCTTTGATAATAAGGCGCATACCGCAAGCGGAATTAAGGCAAATGGGCTTGCGCAGGGCTTTAAAATAGGCTGTGATGCCGCCGTGGCAACACGCACAGAGGCAGGCACCACACAGATGAACCTTGAGATAAAAAGCAATTTTTGGGTGGAGGACGCAAAGCATAATCGCGTAAGCAGCAAAGACAACACGCCTTATATCAATAATTATAATGTAATAGGC
>JAVWZM010000110.1:0-3842 GCA_036661035.1 Oscillospiraceae bacterium | reverse complement strand
CTTTTTGTTGGGTTATATACCATACTGCACGGCTTTAAGATGTAAGCATAAGGGGCTGATATATATGAGCAATCCAATAGAACGTAGCTTAAACGATATGGCCGATGTATCTAAAACCATTATGGAAAATGCCGTTGCGCGTGGTGAACTTACGCAAGCCGATATCATATTTTTGACTATGTATCAAAAAGAAAAAGCAAGAGCCACAGCCGTACCGCTGTATAAAAAGATTATAGGCGGCGTTACCGAAATAGCCGGCGTAATTAAACAGTTAATGCCAAGTGACACAAACGAAAGTACGGAGGTGGACACTGATGCCATTTAACCCATATGCACCTTACGGTATGCAACAGAAAAGCCCTCAACAGATGCAAGAAGAACTTAACCAGTTAATGGCACAGTATAGCAATATGTTTAATGCCGTACCCACTGGACAGCCGCAAAAGGCTGCTGCCGTTGGAGATAAAGGCGAATTTGTAAAGGTGGCAAATTTTCAAGAAGTGGAAGAATATCCCACAAGGCTTGACGGCACAGCTACATTGTTTTTCGATTTTAATAATCGTGTGTTTTGGAGCAAGAAATTCGCAAATGGCGGCCACTCAATACAAGCATTTAAGTTTGAGCCTGTAAACAATGCAGAACCTGTAAAGAGCGACACTGAAACCGATTACACAAAAATACTTGAAGATATGCCCGATGCGACAGAGGAGCGTTTTTCAAAGCTTGAAAATTCCATATCAGAACTATCAAAGCTACTGAAAACATCAAAAGAAAAGCCAAAAAAGGAGATGCCAAAAGATGAAATTTGATTTACAAAAAGCTGTATCTATAGCCAATGCCGTAAGCAATCCTAAAGAGGCTATCGGAATGGGGCTTAATATGCTATCAAAGAAAAACCCCGAAATGGCGAAAACTCTTGCGGCAATGATAAAAGCCGGAGATAACCCTGCAACCGCTATACAGCAATTTGCTGCCGAGGGTAAAATATCACAAAAAGATTTTGGACAGATAAAAACCATATACGGTATGGCTAAAAAGGCCGGATTTAAAAAGTTTGATGTGCCTGCGTCCGTTTGGGCAAAAGCCGAACAAGCTTTATCCGCTGCGCCCGGCAATAAAAGCGGAGATTGGTTTTAGGCAATATCGGCAATGGCTGTGCACGGCTAACGCTGTTTGCAAATAAATTAAAGGAGATTTTAACTATGGCTGATATGACAGCAATCGAATACAAGGCACTTATGGGCGATGGTGACGGCGGCAGCATGGGCGGTGGGGCTTTTCTTTGGATTATCCTTATTTTCCTATTCTTCCTTGCGTTTAGTGGCAATGGGCTAGGCAACGGCGGTAGCAATATGGCACAGGTAGAGCGTGATGTCCTTACATCTTCGTGCGATACACAACGTGAGGTAATGGAAAACCGCTATGCTAATGCTTTGCAGTTTGCCAATATGTCTGCACAGCAAGCTGCTTGTTGCTGCGATTTAAAAACCAGTATTCACGCAGAGGGCGAGCAAACACGCGCACTTATTCAAGCAGGTACTATACAAGATTTGCGCGATAAGCTTGAGCAATCTCAGCGCGAAAATCTCGCTAATACCCTTGTATCAAGCAACCAAGTGCAGACGCAGACCATTCTTAGCACTTTGGGGCAGTGGTACCCGTTGCCGGGTGTAAACCCTTGTGGCATCTACAACAATCCTTGTGGGTGCGGTGTTTAACTGTAAGTTAATTTCCACTTTTTTAGTGTGAGCATAGGGAGTGGAATGGCAATAGCTGTTCCGCTCCCTAATTTTTCTTGAAAGGAAAGTTTTATTATGAAATGCGATACAATTTTAAAAAGCAAGTCTATTACCACAACAGGCGGCAACAACAATATTGTTTTTGGCAACACTGAATGTACTTTAGTAAATGGTAGCGTTTTAAAGGTAATCATTTGTCAAGCCATACCAATGACAACGCCACTAGGCACTGTTTCCTTTACCGTAAACGGCGTTACATTCCCTGTGGTGACAAAGTATGCCAATAGCCTACGCAACGACCAAATACGGACACGCAGAGTGTATACCGTAGCACTTGGAGCAGAAAAGCCAACGCTTAATATGCTTACTTGTATTCCAAAAAGCGGATATGTCTTTCCGACTTATCCACCAAAAATATAAGGAGATGTAGACAATGGAAGAAAAATTGGAATTTATCAGAGAAACACTTATCGAAAAAATGTACACAGTGCTAAAATCGGACAAAATTACAAGCACTGAACAAATGCTAAACTTTGCAAAAGCATACGGCGAATTATCAGAACACAAAGCAATGAGTGCAGATGCCGCAGACGATAAGATATAATCATGGCATTTAATTTTAAGTCAATCGCTGAATTAGCCGATGTTTTAGGCGTTTTAAACTTAAGCCAAAATCTAAGCCAATCAAAACAGCTTAAAATACTTAAAATTGTGGTAAACAATCAGTTAGAAATTATGGAAAAGCTAAATAAAATAACAGATAAGGAGAAATAACAATGCCTACAACTTTTACAAATAAAGCCGTTGCATCGGGAATGGTAGGAAGTGCAAGCGTAACAGGAACGTCAAACGAGGTAATTTCAACTATGGTTACAAACCTTGAATTATGCAAAACGCAGTCATTGACAGTAGTAAAAAGCGGTGGAACACAAGCTTATACGGTTACTATCAAAAACGCAAACTCTATAGCGGCAACAAACGTTGAGTTTATGGATAATATTCCAGTCGGAATGAGCTATGTAACAGGCACATTCAAGGTAAATGGTGCTGTAACCACACCTGTATTGACAGGCAATATCCTTAAATATGTAATTCCGTCAATAGGCGCAAACGTTACAACAACCGTTGAGTTTACTGTTATGGTGGCGTAATGGATTGTACAAGCTGCATATGTCGCTGTTGCCCTCTGCGGCTTTGCTGTAGCGATAAACCTTGCAACAAGGTAATATATCAAAACACGGCACAAGTAGCTGTACAGGGCATCATATCCACCAGTAACACGGTAACAGCGTATAAGGAAAGGAAATGCAATGAAAATAATTGAAAAATTATCAAAGCAGATTAAAGAGGAGTTACAGGACAGCGAAAAATACATACGCTGCGCCATGAATTATGCCGCCGACAACAAAGAACTTGCGGAAATGTATTACACTCTAGCTTGTGAAGAAATGGCACACAGCGATAAATTACACAAAGCTGTGGTGCGTGAAATAGAAAAATTCAAAGCAACAGGCAAAGAAGTGCCACCTGCAATGCAAGCAATATGGACGTGGCAGCACGAGCAGATAATCGAGGATAGCACCGATATCAAAGTAATGCTTGAGATGTATAAAAAGTAGCGGTTTTTACTGTGCCAACTGTGCCAAAACTGTGCCAACTGTGCCAAAACTGTGCCAACTGTGCCAAAACTGTGCCAACTGTGCCTAAACTGTGCCACTAAAACGCATCATATCGCATCAAACAGCTACGCATAAAAACATAGAAAAACCGCGATACAAAGCCATTTTGACACTGTATCGCGGTTTTTAAAGTGGCGGAGAGCTAGGGATTTGAACCCCATTTTAAATGGCTGTACTATGCCGATTGTACGTGGTACTGTGACTTTTGTGTGACAATATCATGCGTTACGCCCCTCTGTACATGCTTTTAATTTGCCTGTTATGAAGTCTATTCCATTAAGCTTTGTCGCTGCTGTTTCTAGTTGATGCCGTCTTAAATGGGTATAAATATCCATTGTCGTACTTAACTGTGCGTGCCCTGCCATTTCTTGTATTATCTTCGGTTCTATCCCTGCATCAAAGCACACCGTTATAAAACCGTGTC
>JAVWZM010000109.1:0-3908 GCA_036661035.1 Oscillospiraceae bacterium | reverse complement strand
TGCCTTGCAATCGCGCCGCGAGCCGTGTAATAACCGCTTACGGTTATTACACATACATTATAAGTATATACATACAAAAATTCTTCCGACGCTTATGCACTTTTATTGTACACGATAGCACCGGAAGAAATTTTTATACTTATATTTACAGCGTTTTTTGTTTTATTAAAACTGTTTCGCAAAACAGTTTTAACCCTGCATGTGCGATAGCACGCACATAAGGATAAGTTTGTTTGTTAAACAAACCTTGCCAAAATGGCATATAGCTGCTTTGGCTCAAAGGGCTTGGTAAGATGCTCGTTCATGCCTGCATCTGTGCTTTTTTGAACATCTTCTGCAAAGGCATTTGCCGTCATGGCAATAATAGGTATTGTTTTTGCCTGTTCGTGCCTGCTTTCGCGGATAAGCCGCGTTGCCTCATATCCATTCATGATTGGCATTTGCACGTCCATTAAAACAGCGTCGAATGTACCTTTTTTGCTTTGCGAAAAAGTTTCGTACCCTTCGCGGCCGTCATTTGCCACTGTTACAATTACACCTGCTTTTTCAAGTATTCTTGTTGCCACCAATTGGTTCATGGAATTGTCCTCGCAAAGCAGTACATGAACCCCCGATAAATTAAACGATGGTATTTTATCCTTTGGCTTTTCATCTTCTTTTGATATTTCTTCTGCATAACGCAAGGGCAGCTCTATGATAAACGTAGTGCCTACGTCTATAACGCTATGCACAGAAATGGTGCCGCCCATATAATCCACAATGCTTTTTACAATGGCAAGCCCAAGGCCTGCACCGTCTACCTGGGACGTCATGGAGTTTTGCGCGCGATAGAAAGGCTCGAAAATATGCTTTTGCTGTTCCTCGGTGATGCCGATGCCTGTGTCGGCAATTTCAAAATGGTACAGACCTATATTTTTATTTTCAAGGGTTGACTCGGAAAGATGATAAATAACTGTGCCGCCCTCCGGGGTAAATTTGAGAGCGTTTCCAAGAATATTATCTATTATCCGGTGTATTCTGATAATATCTCCGTTGCAGCAATCGTGCTTTATATCCACAGAAAGCTCCACATTTTGATGCTTTTTGCCGGCGAGAGCGCGGGCTCTGCACACAGCTAATTTTAGCTGCTCTTTAAATGAAAATGTTTCGCAGGTTAAAACTATTTTGCCGCTTTCGATACGGTTCATATCCAAAATATCGGTAACCATGGAAAGCAGCAATGCGGAGGATTGCTCTATAACCTGTAGGCTTTCGTGTACTTGCTGGGTGTTGCTTTCGTCTGAAATTGCTAAATTGCACATGCCGACAATGGCGTTCATGGGCGTGCGTATATCGTGGCTCATAGAGGCAAGAAACTTGGATTTAGAGCTATTTGCCTGCTGTGCAATGGTTAAGGACTCGGCAAGGGCTATTTTTTGCTTTTCTTGCTGCTCTAGCATGTCCGTTACGTCTGCACGGCTGAATACCACTATGCCGCCTGCACGATCCTGCATGGCAAATCTAGTTTGCTTTGTACGTATTTCTCCTGTTGGCAGCTTAATATGAAATGTAAATTCATAGCTGTCTTTACATTTTAATTGCTCTGCCACGTTGTTTATATTCATTTTCTCGAGATAATATTCTTTGTCTTCGTCTGTTATATAACACTCTGCGGTATGGCGTATAGCATCTGTATAACAATAAAAAACTCCGTATTTAAAATCTTTAAGTTGCGATTTTTGTTTTTTGCTATTATAAAACACTGTTGTATTGGAATGTAGATTAAGATGCGCCACAAAGTCGTAATCGAACTGAATAACAGCGTCCAGAACCTGCTCTTGCATTTTGCTTTCGGTAATATCCGTCACCGTTAAAAAGCCAATCAGCTCGTTTGTTTCAGGCTGTAGCACTGTATCTACATGTGTGGAAATCCACCTTACGGCTTGAGTGCTGTCAAGGCATATGGTACATTCGTAATCGTGCTTTGTAATGCCAAGCTCGAAGCTGTTTTTCGTGTTTTCGTTTCCGAAAATTTTGCAAAATGTACGGCTTTGCTCGTCGTCGGGGATTAAAGTGGCAATGCCTCTAAAGAAATCTTCCCTCACCATGCCGAAACGATGCTCTGCATCAAGCCCCGTTTTATCGTCTACTTCCAGTATTATGTTTTGGCTAACGTTGCAATGCCCCGCCAAAATAACATTTTCGCCAAGTGAACGATAACGATAATTAATAGCGTCCTCGTACTTCCTTTTTGTTTCCATTTGGTCTGTAATATCCACGGCACTGCCCAAGGCGTAAATGGGGTTTCCGTCGCGATTTGGCAAAATGGTATATGTGCAGCGTTTCCATATATAGTTTTGTATACGCTGATCCCATAGCCGCAATGTAGCATAAACATTGGTTTCGCCTTGATGCAGTTTCCGGTAAAACTCTCTGAATTTGTCTGCATCTTCTGCGTGACATTGTTTGGCTGCAATAAGGCTTTCGGGCACATTTTCTATTTCCCTACTACGAATACCATAAACCTCTGCCGTATTATGGTTTTGTATAATGGTTTTATGTTTGATATCATATAGCCATGTATCAATGTTGTTTTGCTCTAAAACTGTGCTGAAACGCCTTTCAAGCTCTTTGTATTCGTTGATGCTTTCGGCGGTGGCAATTGCCCAAAACGGCTTGTTGTTTTCGTCGAACAGGGTGGTGAATTTAATGCGTTTCCACACTAAATCGCCATTTGCATCTATGGTTTTAACGTCTGCTTTAGCCGATTCTGCGCCATTTTTTACAGCCTCTATCAAAGAATTGAACTGTTCCTCACTGTCTTTATGCAGCCTTTTAGTTTCGTATAGGCTTTGGGGATAGTTTTCCATTACAATATCAAGAGAATATTCGTCGGCGCAAATATTGTTTAGATATGCACGATTATTAGCAATATCGTATTCCCAATAGGCAAGGCCTGCATGGTCTATTGCGGCTTTAAGCTTTTTTCGGGTTTTGTCAAGCTCAAAACGGGCACTTTTCTCCTCGGAAATATCGGAAAGATATATCACGTACGCCGGTGTGCCTCGCCATTCGATAGAATGTGAAGAAACCGAATAATATCGGGACAAAAAGTCCAGATAATCCTCGTGTTTTTCGCCGTTTTCTTTCGGTATGAAAATAGAGCAATTGTCGCAAGGCTTGCTGCGTTTGCGAATGGCTTTATAGCATTTTTGCCCTAGATAATCTTGAATACCTGCGCTTTCAAAAATGCGATTCATGGCGCCGTTTGCATATAGCAGCTTATAGGTTTTTTGTTCTATTACGTAAACCCCATGGGTAGATTGGCGCAAAATATCGCCATAAAGCCGAGATTCGTCTGATATGTCAATCCGTTCATGCTTTGACAACTCGTAATACACGCAAATAATAAACGCTTCGCCTGTTGGGTTATCAACGCGCTTTCCGCGGTCCTGTACCCACATATAACTGCCGTCTTTTTTGCGCACCCTGTATTCTATGGCATATTCGCCAAAATCTGCAAGCTGCTGACTAATACGGTTTACTGCAAACTCGGCATCTTCTATATGTATAAAATTTTCCGTCTTGCCGTCGATTGCAGCTTTAAATTCTTCTTCGGAATCATAGCCGAAAAGGCTTACTGTTTTATTGCCAATATATTTGCATGGAAACCCAGGCTGCATACATTTAACCATGATATCCGCAGAAATCACTTTGCATAACAACTCGCCATAACTTTTTTCCATAAGAAAATTCTTCCTTCCGACACTGTTTGGCGTTAAAATAACGGCCTGTAAGCATCTTTGCATTTATCCATGAAAACTTTGCCGCAAGCAGCGCTTTATTAAAACTGTCGCAACAGTTTTAATTGTGCATGTGCGATAGCACGCACATAGGATAAGTTTTTAATAAACAAGTCCGCAGACTTG
>JAVWZM010000108.1:0-4071 GCA_036661035.1 Oscillospiraceae bacterium | reverse complement strand
AGGAAATGTAGTGGTGGTGGGATCTATTACGGCTATATTTACAATGTTTATATGGGTGACGATATATCGTTATTTAGGTATAGTTTAGACAAAATTTAATAAAACAAGGCTAAAGCCTTGTTTATTAAAAAACTTATCCTATGTGCGTGCTATCGCACATTCACAATTAAAACTGTCGCTACAGTTTTAATATTATTATGTTTAATTGTAAAAACAGTGCAGATTTTGAGCATTAAACAGCATAAGGCAAAGGCAACAGAACAGAGTATGCTTATGTTACGGTAAAACGCTGTAACCAAGCCGATATTTACAATATGCCCCGTTTATAAAATACAGTATTTAACTGCGTTTTATAAATGGGGCATATATTTATATATGGATTTTGCTTTAAAATGTGCGCAGACCAATATGCTGCATTATTGAATTTGTTTATGCATATAGATAAGAACAAGGTAGGTGACGAAAAGTGGAAAAATTACATAGTGTTTTTGTTTGTATAAATAAAAAAACCTTTAGGCGCGCAATGGCTATTTGCGCCGCAATTGCTGTAATAGGGGCGGTGGTGATAAGCATGTATGAGCCAAGGGCGGCAAAGGTGTCTGCCCATGAATGGGGGCTTTCGTTCCAAAAAGACAGTGAAATGCCTGTGCCTAATCTTACGGCTGAGGAGCTGCGGCCGTTTGATGCGTTTTTTTGCGGAAAAAGAGAGAAAAAACTATATTTAACCTTTGATGCGGGATATGAAAACGGAAATACTCCGGCTATTTTAGATGCCCTTGCAAAGCATGGCGCACAGGGAGCGTTTTTTGTGGTTGTGCCGTTTATTAAAGAAAATCCGGATTTAGTAAAGCGCATGGTGAAAGATGGGCACATTGTAGGAAATCACACGCATCATCACCCAAATATGGCGCAGAAAAACGAGGAGGAATTTAAAAGGGAAATTGCTGATGTGGAAGATGCGTTTTTACAGCTGATAGGAAAGCCAATGGAAAAATATTATCGGCCGCCACAAGGAAAATTTAGCGACGCTAACCTTGAATGGGCAAAGGCGATGGGATATAAAACAATATTTTGGAGCCTTGCCTATGTGGACTGGAAACAGGACGCACAGCCAACCCACGACGAAGCATTTGCTAAAATAATGTCGCGCACGCACGACGGTGCAATTGTGCTTTTGCACACGACCAGTAGCACAAATGCCGAAATACTCGACGAGCTTCTAGGCAAATGGGAAAGCATGGGCTATACCTTTGGCAGCTTGGCGGAGCTAGGTGCATAGACGGGGAAAGACTGATTGCCATAAATTGCATGCATGTGAGAAAAATGTAATATAGCAACTTAACCTTATGATAGACGGTTTTAAAGATTGCACAGCAATTTTACTTTTGATTGTCCTGCTCATGCCCTCGTCTTTGCTGTATGCAACTTGACAAAAGGTTCGAGTATAAAGACAATAATAAGTCAAGTTGCTATAAGCGCCTGAATATCACATTGGGGGGCGATGTTATGCTCAAAGCCTTAGGGCTTTTTGAGCGCAATATAGTATTTTAACAAATGCTATAATAAAAAGGAGCTGTGGCAATGGGCGGCGCAAGAAGCGTAAGGCACAAGGGGCGTGTATTAAATTTGCACAGCGGCAAAGGAAAGCTGTGCTTGATTGCGGCGGCTGTTCTTGTTTGCGCAGTGTGCGGAGGTATTATAAATATGGGCGTGGGCGCGGCTATTACCGCCGAGGCAAGCACGCCTAAAACCGTGCAAAAGCCACCATATGAGCTGCATACTAAACCACCCTATACTGTGGCGATAGATGCAGGGCACGGGGACACGGATATTGGCGCCGAGGGGCTGATTAAAGAAATACAGCTTTGCGAAAGCACGGCGGATTCCCTTTGTGCGTGGCTCTGCGAGGACGCAAACTACAAGGTGGTGTGTACAAGGAAAACAGGCGAAGATCCGAATAGCGCAGAGCGTGCGCAGGTGGCGACGCAAAACGAGGCGGATTTATTTTTCAGCATACATGCAAATTGTGATAAATCCACAGGGCAATCCCACGGATTTGAATGTTTTCCTACGCCGCCGGGGAGATATTATTCGGAACAATCTATGGATTTTGCAAAATGTGTGGCAAAGGCAATGCAAGACGCAGGGCACCGCTTGCGAGGGGAAACGGGTATTCGCTTTGCGTATTATAACGGAAAATCCAAGCGCATTGTAGACAGCAGCGACGACAAGGTGCGCACGCTTAAAAGCTTTGGCGTGGTTGAAAAGGTGTTTTGCCCGGCAGTGCTGGCGGAGCAATGCTTCATTACCAATAAAAATGATGTTGACGTTTGGGCATCAGACGAGGGTTGCGCACGAGCGGCGCACATATATTATAAGGCAATATGCGCATATTTTGGCACTGTACCAAAACAGATGTAGAATAGCGATAATGTACTGTTTTGATGTGCTAATTTATGCAATTGTGCTTGCATTGTCGATATGATACAATTATAAATAAATATGCAAGCGTGTGCAGGCACAGAAAGAAGATTGTGAAAATGAACGAAAATATTTTTATTTGCCCAATATGCAAAAAGCCGCTTACTAAAACAAGCAAGGCTTATCTTTGCAAAAACGGACATTGCTTTGATATTGCGGCAGACGGACATGTGAATTTACTTACTATAAACAATATGCATTCCCATGCCCCTGGCGACGACAAAATGATGGTAAGGGCGAGAAACGCTTTTCTTGCAAAAGGATATTATGCTTGCCTTAAAGATGCACTTGAAACAATATGCGTAAAATATGCCGCCTGTAATGTTAAGCTGTTGGACTTAGGCTGCGGAGAGGGATATTATACAAACGGAGTATTGACGGCTCTTGAGGAAAATGGCAAATTGCCAATTGTCGCAGGCATTGATATATCCAAAGCGGCGGCATGTCTGGCGGCTAAAAAAAATAAAGACGCCACAATAGCTGTGGCGTCGGTTTTTCATTTGCCTGTGGCAGATAGCGGTGTAGACATGATGCTGAATTGCTTTTCGCCACTTTGCACAGACGAGATTGTGCGCGGCTTAAAGCAAGGAGGATATTTTATATACGTAGTGCCGGCGGCTAGGCATTTGTGGGGGCTTAAAACCGTATTGTATGAACACCCATACGAAAACGAATGTAAGGAAACACAATATGAAGGCATGAAATATGTAACGATTGAGCATGTGAGGGATAATATACACCTTGCCTGCAACGAGGATATTCAAAACCTTTTCAGCATGACACCTTATTTTTGGAAAACCTCAAAAGAGGATAAGGACAAGCTTTGCAAAATGGATAGCCTTGACACAGAAATTGCCTTTGATGTGCATGTGTATCAAAAGCTATAAAAAGGCGCCATGCCTATCTAAGCGTATATATAAATTAATAAAACAGCTCTGCATTTATCGGCACCAAAATATTTGGCACTGAGTAAATGCAGAGCTGCTTTGATTTTACTAAATTTAGGCTCTATACTAAATGTTGGGGTACGCAACGAATAGAGCTCAAATAAAACGAAAAAAAGGTAGAGCATATTCAAAAAATCCTGTAAAATGGAATTGACTAAACACCAATTTCAAAGGAGAATGAATATGCTCTATACTAATTTTACAGCAAAAATGCTCGGATTGGAAGATGTAATAATAAATAATGTGGAAAACGGCAATGATATTTTGCAAATATACATCTCGCAGCCGCGCAAAACCCACACATGTCCTTGCTGCCACGAACCCACAGACAGCGTACACGACTACCGCGCACAGCCAATAAAAGATATTAACGCTTTCGGTAAGCGCGTAGAGTTAATCGTAAAAAAACGTCGATATCGCTGTAAAAAATGCGGTAAACGTTTTTATGAGGCAAATACAATTGTGCCGCGTTATCACCGCATGACGTCGCGGTTGATTGCTTCGGTGCTTGAAGCGCTGCGTGACGTGCGTTCTTTTCGCTCAGTCGCCAAGGAAACGCATTTGTCGGTGTCAACTGTTATGCGAATTTTCGATGTCATTCAATACCCAAAACCAGCCCTGCCGCGCGCAATGGGCATAGACG
>JAVWZM010000107.1:0-4106 GCA_036661035.1 Oscillospiraceae bacterium | reverse complement strand
AGCAACCATAAACATTGTACACGTTCTATAGGGGCGGTGGCTCTGCTCCGCCCGTGGGATAATCATGTAACTCACGGCGCGATTACACATGCCGTTTACTCGTCGCTAAAGCGGCAACCGTAAACATGGCTATTGTACCATGAAAACAAGATATTTATGGTATGCTAAATACAAATATATTATGTTTTACACTTTAAAAGTATAAAACATGAAAAAGCAGGAGTTTCGCTATGAAAAGAACCCCTTGTATTGTGTTTATTTCCTCCATACTTGCTATATACGTAGTCATTCTCTGTTTTTACATGTCAATCAGAAACACTGCCGTGTTGCCTGAGATTGTTGACCGACAGATTGTGACAGTAAGTGAAGGCAATATTATCAGCAACGGGCAGCAATCAAAATTTACTCTCCCCACATATTTTGATGTTAATGGCGAAACAAAGCTACAGTTTACTCTTAATTATGAATTTTCAGATCGTACTGTTCCATCGCTTATTTTAGAGGCTAACCATACATTTATTACTGTTTTATTTAACGGTGACGAAATTTATTCTGTAGAGCCACAGCCGTATTCATTTGGAAATTATTTTACACATATCCTTTTGCCGCAAAAGGCAATTGACGCAAAGCTTGAAATTTATGTTTCTGTGCCTAAAAACGGAATTTCTCGTGTTTCAATGCCCAGTTTAATTATAGCCAACGAAGCGGTTTATCTGGAAAAGCAAATATTACGCGACACTCCCTCTCTTATGATGAACACGCTTATCTTATTAAGCGGAGTGATACTTTTAACTCTTGTTCTTATCAACAAAAAGAGCATCGACCCATATAGAATGTTGCTGCGTGGATTAGTAGCATTAAATTGCGCAATGTATTTTATGTGCGAAACATATTCTGTAATATTTCTTTCAAACAATGCGCGAATGGTTTATATTTGCGATATGCTGTCGTTTGCTATCTTAGCGCCAACGTTGCTGGCTATGCTTGGCTGGGAGCTTAAAGATTGGCGTGGAAAATTATTAAACTTTATTGCAGCACTTGGCATGGTTAATGCTGTTGTGCAAGTGGCTTTGTCGTGGATTACAGGCATTGAATTGAGAAAGCTATTGCCAATGACTCATGTTTTGCAGGTTGCAAGTATTTTAGCTGTAACGATTAGTATTGTATACGGGCTGATTTGTAAAAAAAGCAATAAAGGCATTTACATAGGCGCGCCGGTTGCCCTTGGCGGAGCGATTGATTTGATTTTGTTCTTTTTTGAAATAGGCGAAACTAACGTATTTTTTATGAAAATCGGTCTTTTGATTTATTTACTTTATCAGATGTATCAGTTTATCCTTGTGCTAATGCAGCGCAGCGCGGAAGAAGCGCGAGAATCTTATTATAAAATTCTCGCAATGCAGGATTCGCTTTCCCATTGCTACTCGCGCGCGGCATTTGAGCTTGACAAAATGGCTTGGAATGGTGAATCTGTAGTAACTGCCTTTTTCTTGGATTTAAATAATTTAAAAAATACAAATGATAAATACGGCCACAGCGCAGGCGACCAGCTTATTAATGCGTTTGGCGATGTTTTAAACCGTGTGTTTTTCTCCGTAGGAAAATGCTATCGCGTGGGCGGCGACGAATTTTGGGTGTTTTGCGATAACCTTGCGCCATGGCAAGCAGAAGAAATAGTGCTTGCTGCGCAGCATGCCACCGATACATATAATCAAAGCAGCGATTTGCCCACAAAGCTAAGCTATGCAATTGGCATTTGCTCCACTGATGAATCCAACGGCAACCTTATTCGAGCCATTGAGCTTGCCGACGAACGCATGTATGAAAACAAGCGCATCGTTAAACAGCAAATGATTTTATCCGGAAAATAGCAAGCTTACTTACAGCAATGTTTTGCTTTACTTCAAGTAATGCCACATCATAAAACTCATATTAAAATAAAAAGCTTTCGGTTTTACGTTTATAGTAAAACCGAAAGCTTTTTTCATCTTAACTAAAAGTGAATATAATAACTACGCTCTGCCTGTTTATATGCTATTTGCAATTGCAAATCCTTCGTGAATTGCGTCTAAAGCGCGCCTCGCTTGCTTTGCATCGCCAATAACGTGGCAAGGAATTGCCTTTTCTTCGCACAACGCAGCTAATTTTGTACTATCGTTTGGTTTTGCACCTATGGCAAGCACCACGCTATCGCAAGCTATGATATCTTGCACTCCGTCGCAATCTACACAAACGCCTTGCGGTGTAATGCCAACACAAGTTGTCTTTGTTTTAATAGCTACCTTAAGGGCACCCATTTTTTGCATTACCGCAATTTTACGCAAGCTGCCCAAATCTGCTCCTGCCGCATCACGCATTTCAATCACAGTTACGCTATGTCCGGCTGTGGCAAGTGCATCTGCTGCCTCCATGCCAACTAGTCCACCACCAATGACACATACAGCACCCTGTGCGCACGCAACGCCTGACAGCACATCTTGTGCTTGGTAATACGGCTTATTTTCTAAGCCGTCAAGCTTTGGAACAATTGGGCTTGCGCCAATAGCTATTACCACTTCGTCGGGCTTTTCTTTTTCCAAAAGCGCCGCATTTACTGTAGTGTGTAAACGCACATCAATGTTGGCACGCTGTACTTGTTTTGCGAAAGATATAGTTGCCTGTTCCATTTCCACCTTGCCTGGCGCACGACCTGCAATTAAAAATTGTCCGCCAAGCTTATCGCTTTCCTCGCAAATTATAGGATTATGTCCGCGTTCTTTAAGCACCATGGCAGTTTCCATACCCGCCATGCCGCCACCGACAACAAGCACCTTTTTCGGGTTTTGGGTTTTTGTAAGCACCCATTCTTCCTCGTGCCCAAGCTGTGGGTTGCGCATACATGTGATAAACGGACGGTTTACAACATCACAAAAGCCGTCATAACAGCCCTGATTGCAGCCCAGACAGTGAATGATATCTTCTACCCTGCCCTCTTTTGCTTTATTGGCAAATTCAGGATCTGCCAGCTGTGCGCGGCCCATAACCACCATATCCGCCTTATCGTGTTCAAGAATTTCTTCTGCCTGCTCAGCAGCATTTATCCTGCCTACAGCAATTGTAAGCATGCCCGTTTCTTTGCGAATACGGCTTGCATTTTCCACGTTAAAGCCGCGAGGCACATCTATTGGAGGCACTTCGTAAAGGGACGCCGCTGTGATAATATTACCACGAGAAATATCCAACACGTCGACACCTGCCTCGCCTGCAAGCTTACAAAACGCAATTACATCTTCTATAGTAAGCCCGCCCTGCAAATAATCGTCGTGGGCGTCTATTCGCATGAAAATTGGCATGGATTCTGGCATGTTTTCGCGAATTGCACGTATACATTCAAGGGGAAAACGCGCCCTGTTTTCAAAACTACCGCCATATTCATCATTGCGGTGATTAAGCCCTGCGCTTAGGAAAGAATGTGGCAAATAATTATGTGCGCAATGGAATTCCACGCAATCATACCCTGCCTGCGCGCTACGCCTTGCGGCGGCACCGTAGCAAGCAACTATTTCGTTAATTTCATCTTTTGTAATGGCCGGCACTGTAAATTTGCCAAAGGGCATGTCGCTAACCACAAACATTTTCGCCTTTGGATCCATAGACACGGCAATAGAGCCCTGCCAAAGCTGAATACCCGCCTTACCTCCTGCCGCGTGAATGGCAGCGGTAAGCCTTGTGTGCCCGTCTATCTTTGCATCGTCGCTTATAGACACAAAATGCGCCGGCGCGCTTGGCGTATGTACAGAGGCCACCTCTACGATGTTTAGGCCGCTACCTCCCTTTGCACGTGCTGCATGATACGCAATAAGCCGCTGAGTTACTTCGCCTGTTTCGCTTGCCATTCGTGTACCCATTGCAGGCATAATGATACGGTTTTCAAGTTTCATTCCACGAATTTTAATTGGAGTAAACAATTTTTCAAACATTAATAAAGCCTCCTTTTAAATTATATACATAATTATATTTTAGCCTTTTGTAATGTGATTATCAATAGCATGCACTACTTAATAATAGCTAAAATACTTGAAGGGACAATATGCAATATCACTGAATATTTTACAAAAAATGCTACA
>JAVWZM010000106.1:0-4213 GCA_036661035.1 Oscillospiraceae bacterium | reverse complement strand
AAATAAATAATTTTTATGGTATTATAACCGCAAGCGATTATAATATTTGCTCGCGGCGCGATTACGTATACCGTTTATTTGACGTTAAGGCGAGAGCCATAAACGCGGCGAATGTGCTTTGTAGGGGCGTGGCTCTGCTCCGCCCGTTGGCTAATCATACGACAAAGTTGCGGATATGGCACTATAACCGCAAGCGATTACGTATACCGCTTATTCGCCGTTAAATTGAGAGCCACAAGCATGGTGTTACATTCCATATAGTGATGCTATAAAAGGAGGGTATAACAAGCTTTGTATTTTTTTAATCTATTTGAAATTAACCTTATATATTTGGCTGCTTTTGCTGTAAGCTTGGCGCTTGGCTTTGCTTTTAGTTTTATTTATAAATGCAAGCTATATCCTGCTCTTTCGCGCATTTTTGCCAAAACCAGGCACGAATATGACAGCATACTTTTAAGCGGCTTTAAAATGCCCACAGTCGTGCTTTTTGCCATTTGCGGAATATATATGTCCTTGCTTTTTCTCCCACGGGCGCTGGGCATTTTAGCTACGCCTATATATCTTGCAGCCATTGCAAAGCTGATGCGTATTGGCATTATCCTGCTTATTGTGTGGGGGCTTGTTGGCTCCAGTGATGTTGCGTCTGTGTTTTTACAAGGCATGCAAAATAAGCTTGATATTAAATCTAACCAAACTATGGCGCGTTTTCTTGGATATATTTTCAAAACAATTGTCCTTGCACTTGGGGCGGTTATTATAATTAGCGAATTGGGTTATGATGTAAACGGGCTAATTGCAGGGCTTGGGCTTGGTGGCCTTACTATCGCGCTTGCCGCTAAAGACACTGCCGGCAACTTTTTTGGCGGTGTGATTATAATATTTGAAAAGCCGTTTGAAATTGGCGATTGGATAAGCGCGCTTGATTACGAGGGCATTGTTGAGGATATCACTTTTCGCAGTACCAAGCTGCGCACCTTTTCCAATGCGCTTACCATTATACCTAATTCCACGCTATCCTCAGGCGCAATTACAAACTGGACTCGCATGAAAATGCGCAAGGTTTCGCTTAATTTAGCATTACCAAGTGAAACTGACGCGGCACAAATGGATTTATTTCTATCCTCTGTACGCAAAGAGCTTTTAGCTAATACCGAAATTGTGCCGGACACAGTACAAGTGCGATTTTCCGATTTTGGGCGCGGCGTATTAAACGTAACTGTTGTTTATTTTACACAAACCACGGTTTTTAGCGATTATCTCGATATTAAAGAGCATATTAATATGCGAATTTTAAATTTGCTGAGTGCAAACAACATCAAGCTTGCAGCACCACTTGACACTATTCATCAATAATTTTTCCGTTTGAGGTTTTAAATGAAAAACAATTTACTTAAATCTGTTACTATTATTACAGCAATGCTAATGCTGATATCTTGCGGCAAAAAAGGTGAAAGCTCATCTTCACAGTCCGACAGTGCATCTGCATCAAGCGGTTCTTCGTCGGTATCGTCATCAAAAGATGCCTCGTCCTCTAAGGCATCTTCGTCTTCGGCTGCGCAAAGCACTGTCGCATCTACCTCGCAAAGTGCCGATGCCGAAATGGCTGGGCCTGCTTGCTTTGTAACCATTCTGCCCGAAGGCGAAAAAAATCATGTACTTTTAGAGATAAAGGTGCCTGAAGCTTGGAGCTTCGACAGCTACACCGTATTTAGCAGCGGCGAATATAAAACAGGCGAGGTTATATCCCTAACGCCAAAGACGGGCACCGAATTTCCCACCTCGCTTACATCAAAATACGGCGCACCTATCGAAGGCTTGCCCGAAGGCTACGGCTTTTTATCAAGCGAAGATTTAACCATTGGCGAGGCAAAGGCTAAATTATACAACTATAAAACACAGCCAAGCGATTCCGATAAGCCATGGTTTAATTATTATTATCTTGTGGAATGTGGCGACTATATTTTAGAAATGGGTTTTTTTAGCGAAACAGAGGCAGACCTCGCTGTATACGAAAGCATAATAAAATCCGCCACGGTTCATAAATAAGCTTTTCTTACACAAATACGCATTGAGTAATTTATTTTGCTTAATGCGTATTTTTTTTCTTGACAAACTGTATATGCGCGTATATACTGTATATATAGTATATATACAGTATTAGTGAGGTGCATATGCAAATTTTAATTAGCAATTCCGGAGATAAGCCTATTTACGAGCAAATAGCGGCGCAAATAAAAGAGCAGATACTTACAGGGGTTATGCTTGCAGGGGACGCCTTGCCAAGCATACGCATACTTGCAAAGGAGCTTCGTATAAGCGTGATTACCACTAAGCGCGCATATGAGGAGCTTGAGCATGACGGATTTATCGAAACCGTTGCCGGCAAAGGCAGCTTTGTTGCGAGCAAAAACACCGAGTTTTTGCGAGAAGAAACTCTGCGTAAAATCGAATTGGCATTGCAGAACGCTTTACAAATTGCAAAAAGCGGTGGAGTTTCGGTAAATGACGTGCGTGATATTTTCAACATTTTATCGGAGGACAATATATGAATAATTCTATCGAAATAAACAGCATTACCAAGGCTTACAAAGATTTCGTTTTAGACAACGTTAGCTTTAATGTGCCATATGGCAGCATTATGGGCTTTATAGGCGAGAATGGGGCTGGCAAAACAACTACCATTAAAGCTATTTTAAATATAATCCGCATCAATTCCGGCAGCATCACGGTATTCGGTAAAGATATCAAAGCAAACGCTAAAGACATTAACAAAGATATTGGCACTGTATTGGACGGCTCTTTTTTCTACGAAGGCATGGAGGCAAGGGATATTGCCCCTGTAATGCGAAGGCTTTACAAGACATGGGATGACAATTATTTTACTCAGCTTTTAAGCCGTTTTTCTTTGCCTGCCAATAAAATAATAAAGGAATATTCCAAAGGCATGAAAATGAAGCTTAATCTTGCCACCGCCCTTGCCCACAAGCCCAAGCTGTTAATATTAGACGAAGCCACAAGCGGTCTTGATCCTGTTGTGCGCAACGAAATGTTGGATATATTCCTTGAGTTTATTCAAGAGGAGGAACACTCCATATTAATGTCCAGCCATATTACAACCGACCTTGAAAAAATAGCCGATTACATCACGTTTTTGCACGAGGGCAAAGTAGTGTTTTCTAAAAGCAAAGACGATATTATGGAAAATTATGCTGTGGCAAAATGCAGTGTGGATAAGGCAAATGCGCTGCCACATGAGCTTATTATGGGCAGGCGCAGCTCCCAATTTGGCTGTGAGCTTTTAGTTAGCGACAAAGCAGCTTTGCGCCGCAAAGAGCCAGACATTATTATAGACCACGCAAGCTTAGACGACATTATGACATTTATTGCAAAGGAGGGTAAATAATGACAGCACTCGTTCTTAAAGATTTTTATACCATGAAAAAATATCTTGTAAAACAGCTTGGAATATTTATTATTATATATCTTTTTATCAGCTACAATATGAAAAACGGTTCGTTTTTTTCTGCAATGCTGCAAATGATTATATCCACGAGCCTTATTTCCAGCTTTAGCTACGACGAATATGCCCATTGGGACAGCTATGCCTTATCGCTGCCCATTAGCCGAAGTGAAATAGTGGGGGCTAAATACCTGCTGTTTTTATTTGGCACGATAATAGGCACCGCATTGTCTGCAATCGGCGGCATAGCATTAAACCTTTTGCTTGACGGAAATATAATAGAAATTTTCGCATCTATCGCGGCTTGTGTCATTATATTTACAATTATAACAAGCATCACTCTACCGCTATTTTTCAAATATGGTACAGAGCGCGGCCGCATGCTTATGACGCTTTCGTTATTAGTGCCGTTTTTTGGTGTGTTTTTACTTTCAGGGCTTGTTAAAGAAGGAAAGCTATCTTTCTTGGCGCCGCCAAGCGAAGCGCAAATAATATTAATAATAATTGCGCTGATTTTGCTAACCGCCTTATTTTTCTGGATTTCTTACTTGGTTTCCGTAAAAATATACGAAAAGAAAGAATTTTAAATATAATATAAATAGCGCACTATTTATACCAAAAGCCTGCAATTTTGTTTTAGTTAAACAAAATTGCAGGCTTTGAATTTTCGTTTGAGAAACGGCTACAGTACATTATTTTAATTAATTCAACATTACGCAGTGACAAATCAATGTTTGGCAATAGCCGTTTTAT
>JAVWZM010000105.1:0-4544 GCA_036661035.1 Oscillospiraceae bacterium | reverse complement strand
CCGTTTGCACGCAGTACGCGGGAGGCGCGCGCGTAGCCCGGATCCTCCACGGCAATTTGCGCTCCTTCAAAAAAATGCGCCAAAAGAGAAAGTAAATATTCTATGCCTGCGCCCACGATAATTTGCTCGGCATTGCAGGTTACGGCGCGATATTCCCGAAGATATTCAGATATGGCAGTGCGCAAATTTGCGTCGCCTTGCCCGTCGCCGTGGTTTAAAAGCTCTGGGTGGGAGGACAGCATGTCGCGCTGTATGCGCCCCCATACCTTAAAAGGAAATAGCTTGGTATCTACACTGCCTGTGCTGAAATTGTATACATAGCTTTTGCCGCCGATGCCTACATCGGGCTTTTGATATTGCGCCTTGCTCATCAAAGCAAGCTTTTGTACATGGCAGGCGTAAAACCCGCTTTTCGCTTTTGCGGCAATATAGCCCTCGCTTACCAGCATTTGATATGCCGTGTCCACAGTGTTTACGCTGATGCCAAGATGCTCCGAAAGGCTGCGCTTAGAGGGCAGCTTTTCCCCTGCCTTTAGCCGTCCCTCGCTTATTTCGCCGATAAGAGAGGTATAAAGCTGTAGATACAGCGGTTTATCTTGCTTAAATTTAATAGTAAAGCTTTCCATATTTATCTTCCTTTATAATCTGATACCATATAAAAATCAAATTTTGAGTATTTCAATAGAGCCAGAATAGCTTATAATAATATTAAGCCTAAAGCATAGGGCTGTCAAGAAGAAACGCAAAACAGTAAAGCATATAGGCGTTTACAGCTTAAAGCGTATCGGGCTAAATTGTTATTTGGGGAATGGGAGAGATTTTTGTGGAAAAGAAAAAATTTGACGCACGCATGATATGTATGATAGGTATTATGGCGGCGCTTGTGTTTGTGGGCACAAATCTGCGCGTTAAAATACCTGCGGGGGCAGACGGCGTAATGTTGCATTTTGGCAATGTATTTTGTATTTTGTCGGGGCTTTTGTTTGGCGGCGTGCCGGGCGGCCTTGCTGCAGGCATAGGCTCGGGCTTGTTCGACTTAACCAGCGAATACGCAAGCGAGGCGTGGATTACCTTTATTACTAAATTTGCCATGGGCTTTGTGGCAGGCCTTTTGGCAAACGGATTTTTTGTAAAGGCTAAAAGGCAAGATGCAAGCACAGCAGACATGCAAAAGAAAGATAACGGCATGCTGCGCACGGCATTTGCCGCCATATGCGGCTCCCTTACTTACGTGGTTTTATATGTTATTAAAAGCATTATTATGCAGCGCTTTGTATACGGCTTGCCTTGGGAGGGCGTGTGGCCTATTGTGCTTGTAAAAGGCTCTGTAAGCCTTACCAATGGTATAATAGCCGTAATAGCCAGCCTTATACTAGCAGCGGCACTGCGCCCTGCGTTAAAACGCGCAAGGATTTTGCCGTAAATTTGCAGTGTAAAGCCACCCATAGCTGGTAATATGCGTTCTCTGTGATAATATTTGCGTGTTTTAAAGCCAAATTCGGCTAATTGCACAAAAAAAGCCACTGCTATTCTATGGTGAAGCAGTGGCTTTATTCTGTATTATCGTGTAAAATAGATGAGTATAATTCTTTAGCGAATAAAAATAAATAGTGAGGAGGAGAGGTTTTGAATAAAAGAAACAACTCTTCAAAAAGACATGGAACAAGCAATTGGATGCGTAGCGCAAAACCAATGGATTTTATATTAATAGGCGGTATTGGCATAGCGGCAATAGCTATAATTGTTATTGTGATAATGCTTTTAGGTAATGGCAAAACAAAGCCCGCAGGCGTGGCAAGTATTCCGAAAGGCCCCGATAGTGTAAGCATGGTTTCGGACAAGGAGTACAATAAGGACGATCAAGCGATTGAAACAAGCGAGTTTATGGAAACCATTTTGCCTCTTGGCGCGGATTTGGGCAACGATTATGTTAAAGACACCTTGTTTATAGGCGATTCTAATACTGTGCGCATGATGTCTTACGGATATTCCACGCTGGACAATAACGTAAGCGCCGCGTCCATGGGTATTCAGCATGTTGTTTCAAAGCCAATTGTGTTTTTCAAGGGCTTTAATGACGCCGTTACAGTACCCAAAGCGGTAAGCATCATACAGCCCAAGCGCATCATCATCACCTATGGCACAAACAATACCATAGGCTGGTCTACAAGCACCTTGATAGCGGAATATAAAAAGGCTGTAGACGCTATTTTAAAAGCTTATCCGGACACAGACGTGATAATAAACGCCGTGCCGCCAATAGATAAGCTGCGTGAAAATGTAGAAATTACAATGCAAACTATCGACAGCTTTAATAAAGCCCTTGCGGAATTTGCAAAAAAAGAGGGGTACAAATTTTTAAACAGTGCCGAAACATTAAAAGATGCTAAAACAGGCTATGCTAAAACGGATTATACTATCAGCGACGGTGTGCATCTTAGCAAAAAAGGCATGGACGCATTGTTTAAATATGTGCGCACACATACCTTTGAAACGGAAGAACATCGCAAGATGCCGCTAAAGCCTGTGCCGGGGCGTAAAGAAACACCGCCCAATATTATCACAGAGGATCCTCTTGCTGTGCGCGAGCAGAAAAAGGGCGTTTCCATAGTGTTTACAAATGCAAACCCCGAAAACGGCAAGATGAAAGGCGAAACAAAGCAAACTGTTAAGGGCGGCGAAACCTGTACCGAGGTAACGGCGCTACCAAACGAGGGCTTTGTTTTTGCGGGCTGGAGCTGTACAGAGGGCCGAATAGAAGATGTGACAAACCCATTGCTTAAATTTACTGTGCCACCCACAAAAGAAAAAGAAATAGTGGTAACAGCCAGCTTTGCGCCGGCGGTACTATCTCTTACAAACGACAGTGGGGCTACAGTTACTGCGGCTACGCTGGAGATTGGCAATAAGCTGCAGTTGCGTGCGGTGTTTGCTCCGAATACCTACAAGGGCAAAAAAGATGTTACATTTGCCTCCTCCAATACCGCTGTTGCCACAGTGGACGCCACAGGCGTTGTAACGGCTCTTACGGTAGGCGAGGCAAATATTACCTGTACGGGCGTAGGCAAGCTGACATCAAACGTAAAAATAACAGTTGCGGCAAAAAAGCCTGTGGAAAAACCACTTACAGGGTTTACTTTGTCCGAAACCGCAGTTTCTGTTGAAATAGGAAAAACAACGAAATTGTCGGTAAAAGCATACGAACCGGCAGATACTACCTCCTCCAAAGTTGCTATATGGGTAAGCGATAAGCCTACAATAGCCATGGTGGACGCAAACGGAGTTGTAACAGGTGTGGCGGCAGGCAGTGCAACCGTTACCTGTACTGTTAGCGGCATAGCTAAAACCTGTGCAGTTACCGTAAAAGCGGCTGCATCTAAAGATAAGCCCCTTGAAAGCTTTACCATTTCGGCATCTGCTGTTTCTTTGGAAACGAGCAAAACGGCGCAGTTATCAGTAACCGCATATTTGCCGGCAGATACCACGTCAAGCAAAGACGCGGCGTGGGTAAGCGACAACGCGGCAGTAGCTACTGTGGACGGAAATGGACTTGTTACAGCTGTGGCGGTAGGCAGTGCAACAGTTACATGCACCGTAAGCGGTAAAACGCAAACCTGCGCCGTTACGGTAACAGCACCAAAGCCTGCTGAAAAGCCACTTACAGACTTTACACTTGCGGCAGGAGCAACTACCCTTGATATTGGCGGCAGTACTACAATATCCATTACCCCTGTGCCCGGTGATACTACTACAATATATACACCGGTATGGGGCAATGGTAACCCAACGGTAGTTAGCTTTGACGGAACAACCGTTACAGCCTTAGCCGGCGGAACGGCAGTTATTACATGCACCATTAACGATACAACCAAAACAATTACTATTACGGTAAATGCGGCACCATCACCAACACCTGTACCGCCTACACCACCTGCACCGTAATTTAAAAGGCTTTATAAATATAAGCCAAGGCATTTTTTAAAAGACACTTTAGCACGATTTTTCTTTTACAGGTAGCTATCACGACATTTGACAAAGAGCCAATATAATGCGCCCGCAAAGCTGTAGCAAATAAAGCTTTGTGGGCGTATTTTTTTGCTTTTACTGTATATATTTCCCTTTATGGGCTGATACTATGTTATACAGCAATTTCACTTTTGATTGTCGCTATTCAGCCTTCGTCTTTGCTGTATGCAACTTGACAAAAGGTTGTCTACAAGGGCAATAATAAGTAAAGTTGCTATAAATGAAAGCTTGGAGGGAAAGCGTAATGAAAGCAACAGGCATTGTGCGCAGAATAGACGATTTAGGGCGTGTGGTTATCCCAAAAGAAATACGCCGCACGCAGATGATACGCGTAGGCGACCCACTGGAGATTTTTGTAAATGCAGAAGGGGACGTGATATTTAAAAAATATAGCCCCATAGGCGAGCTTGCGCTCTTTGCGCAAAAATGTACCGACGCGCTTTATAAAACAGCAAATATCACCGTGGCTGTGGCAGACCGCGACTGCATAGTGGCAGTATGCCAAAATAAAAAGGACT
>JAVWZM010000104.1:0-4602 GCA_036661035.1 Oscillospiraceae bacterium | reverse complement strand
AGTACAGAAGCGCCTAATACAGATACGCCAAAGGCGCCAGGTACAGAAGCGCCTAATTCAGATACGCCAAAGGCGCCGGGTACAGATAACTCAAGCCGAAATGCGGAGGGGGCAGCCCCTGCGCCGGCTATGGGCGTAGCTCCCGCTATCTTGAGTACTGTAGCAACATGGGCAGATGTTGCGGCAAAGGCGGCAAGCGCTGCTGACTATGAGTGGAACGCAGAAAACACAGTAGTTACCATCAAAACCGCAACAGGTCTTGCGTGGGTGGCGAATGAATCCCCTAAGCCCGGAATCGACGGATTTCTTGGCAAAACCGTAGTTCTGGGTGCCGACATCGACCTTAATGCCGGCTTAGTTACCAATTACGATGCTGCTAACATCACGCCAACAAACAGCTGGGAACCAATTGGAACTTTTGAAGCCAATGCAACCGAAATCCCATTCCGTGGCACATTTGATGGACAGGGGCACACTGTAAGCGGTGTAAAGATAAATGATGCCGCTGCAGTAAATCAAGCCTTGTTTGGACATATTTCAAATACTGCAACAGTTAAAAATGTTGGAGTAATTAATTCTGCTATTAATGCAAAGGTAAATGCTAGCGGTGTGGTTGGAAATAATGGCGGCACAGTTGCAAACTGCTATAACACAAGTGCGGTTACAGCTACTGCCACTAATGCTAACGACAGTGCCAGAGCCAGCGGTGTGGTTGGATTTAATCGTGGCACAGTTACAAATTGCTACAACACAGGCGCGGTTACTGCTACTGCCACCGGTACACCCGCACTTGCTACTGCCGGTGGTGTGGTTGGAAATAATGATGGCACAGTTACAAACTGCTACAACACAGGCGCGGTTATTGCTACTATCGGCGCTGGTGCTGAGTCATATTCTTGTGCCGGTGGTGTGGTTGGACAAAATGGCGGCATCATAGTTGCAAACTACTACCTAGCGGGAACAGCAACAAAAGGCGTAGGCAGTGCAGCTACAGAGGCTGCTGCAGCCACTCTACAAATGACTGACGCTGACATGAAAGGCGCAGCGTTTGTTGCAACCCTAAACAAAAAGCTAGATGAATTAAAAGACACTGCTTTATACGCATGGAAAGAAGTAGCAAATAGCTACCCAACTTTCAGTGATGCTCCATGGGGACAAGCACTCCCTGCTACATGGGCAGATGTGGCTGCAACAGTGGACACAGACTACAGCGTATCCGGCACTACATACACCATCAAAACCGCAACAGGTCTTGCATGGCTTGCGAATGAAACCAACAAGACAGGCAGCGACGGATTTCTTGACAAAATCGTAGTTCTCGCTAAAGATATAAATCTTGATATTTTTTTAGTTAGAGATTACAACACCAATGTCACAGCAACAAATAGCTGGGCGCCAATCGGAACAGCTACAAGCCAATTTAAAGGCACTTTTAATGGACAAGGCTACACTGTAAGCGGTGTAAAAATAAATAATACTGCAAATAACCAAGGCCTTTTTGGACATATTTCAAATACTGCAACAGTTAAAAATGTTGGGATAGTTAGTTCTGATATTACCGCAACCGATAATGTAGGCGGTGTGGTAGGCAATAATGGCGGCACAGTTACAAACTGCTACAACGCAGCTACGCTTACAGGTGCTAATGTAGGCGGTGTGGTAGGAAATAATGGCGGCACAGTTACAAATAGCTACAACACAGCTACGCTTACAGGTACTAATGTAGGCGGTGTGGTAGGCAATAATGGCGGCACAGTTACAAATAGCTACAACACAGCTACGCTTACAGGTACTAATGTAGGTGGCGTGGTTGGGCAAAATGCCGCTACCGCCAAAGTAGCAAACTGCTACAACACAGGCGCGGTTAATGGCAGCGCAAACGCTAAAGTAGGCGGTGTGGTTGGAGATAATAGCGGTACAGTTACAAATTGCTACTATATAAATACCAACATACAAGAAGGTATTGGCGGTACCATAAACAATCCGGCACACACTACGGCAATGACTGACGCCGCCATGAAAGACGCAGCGTTTGTGGAAACCTTAAACACAAACTTAGATGCACTGAAAGACCTTACGCTCTTCACATGGAAAGCAGGGAAAACACCGAATACATACCCGATTTTTACAGGGCTTGTATGGGACAAAGGCCTCTGTGCTACATGGGCAGATGTTGCGGCGAATGCGAAAAGCCCTGTTGACTATGTGTGGAACGGAGAAAAAACAGTAGTTACCATTAAAACCGCAACAGGTCTTGCATGGTTTGCAAATGAAGTGGTTACGTCAAAGTTTCCGGAAAATTTTAAGGACAAAACCATAGAATTGGCAAACGACATAGACCTCAATACAGGGTTGGTTAGAGGCTACCAAGATGAAATTGCTGCCGATGGCAAGAACGGTTGGACGCCAATCGGAAATAAGGCGGCTAATTTTTCAGGCACATTCGATGGAAAAGGCTACACTGTAAGCGGTGTAAAAATAAATAATATAGCAGATTACCAAGGCCTTTTTGGATATATTGGAGAGACTGCAACAGTTAAAAATGTTGGGGTAAAAAGCTCTAATATTAACGCAGGGGGCAATGTTGGCGGTGTAGTTGGCTATAGTATAGGCAAAGTTATAGATTGTTACAACGAAGCTGTGGTTTCCGGGAGAAGGACGGCGGGTGAGCCGGAAGGTGCAGTCGGCGGCGTGGTTGGAAAAAATGTCGGCGGCACAGTTACAAACTGCCACAACACAGGTGCGGTTTTCGGTAGTGCCGCTGGCGGCGTGGTTGGATACAATTTATCCCAAACAATCCAAAACTGCTATAACACGGGTGCGGTTACGGGTGGCGATTGGGCCGGCGGTGTTGTAGGACATAGTAATGAGGGCACAGTTATAAACTGCCACAACACAGGTGATGTTATCCGTGGCAATGGTTCCTCTGCAACTAGTGTCGGCGGTGTGGTTGGGGAAACCGCTTCTTCCACAGTAACAAACTGCTACAACACAGGTAAAGTTATCGGCGGTGATAATGATAAGATTGTAGTTGGCGGTGTGGTTGGGCATAATGGCGGCGGCACAATTACAAACTGCCACAACACAGGTGCGATTTCCGCTACAGGAAAAGATACTAAAGCCGGCGGTGTGGCAGGGGTACACGCTCCCAATACCCAAAATGATAACCAAATTACAAACTGCTACAATACAGGTACGGTTTCCGGTGGTTTAGGTAACGGGTTTGCAGTTGGCGGTGTGGTAGGAACTTGTTATGCCAAAACCACAAACTGCTACAACACAGGTGCCCTTTCCGGTGCTGCTGCTAATTCAATGATTAATGTTGGCGGTGTGGCAGGAGAGAGTGGTAACAAAAATGTCATCACAAACTGCTACTACCTAAAAGCTACCGATTTAGTTGGTATTGGCGGTACCACCACAGACGTTTCGGCAAACACTATAGGAATGACAGACACTCAGATGAAAGATTTGGCGTTTGTAGACACCTTAAACAAAAACTTAGATACAATAATAAATACTTCGCTCTACACATGGAAAGCGGGAACAGCACCAAATGTGTACCCAACCTTTACGGATATTCTATGGGCTAAAAAATTCCCTACTACATGGAAAGAGCTTGCGCTTAATTCAGTGAAAGGCACGGACTACGAAAAACCATTCGAGAAAAGCTACATAATCATGACTGCGGCAGGGCTTGCATGGTTTGCAAACGCGGTGAATACCGCCACAATTGATTTTACAGGAATAACCGTAACCATAGATAGGAACATAGTCCTAAACCCGGATACGGAAATTGTTAAAGGTTATAAAGATGCTCTTACAGCAACAAACAGCTGGACGCCAATAGGAACGGAAACAAACCCATTTAAAGGCACGTTTGATGGCAAATGCGTACATAATGAAACAATTTACACTATAAGCGGTGTAAAAACAAACAATCCCGTAAATAACCAAGGCCTTTTTGGGTATATTTCAAGTACCGCAACAGTTAAAAATGTTGGGGTAGTTAGTTCTGATATTACCGCAACTGCTAAGGACAATATTGGCGGTGTGGTTGGAAATAATGAAGGCATAGTTGATAGATGTTATTACACAGGCAAGGTCGGCGGTGGCAATGCTATTGGCGGCGTGGTTGGAAATAATGGCGGTACAGTTACAAATAGCTACAGCACAGCTACGCTTACAGGTGCTAAAGCAGGCGGCGTGGCGGGGCATAATGGCGGCACAATTACAAATAGCTACAGCACAGCTACGCTTACCGGCACTAATGTAGGCGGCGTGGTTGGGCAAAATGCCGCTAATTGTACAGTTGTAAATTGCTACAGCACAGGCGCTGTTAGTGGCGATGCAAACGCTAAAGCAGGCGGTGTGGCAGGGACGAATAATGGCAAAGTTGTACACTGCTATAGCACAGCTACGCTTACCGGTGCCGGTGTCGGTGGTGTGGCAGGGGCTAATAGCGGCACAATAGAGAAATGCTACTACGTAAATACCACAATCAAAAACGGTATTAGCGGTATCACAGACAATTCGGCACACACTGTGGGAATGGCTGACGCCGCCATGAAAGACGCAGCGTTTGTGGAAACCTTAAATAAAAAC
>JAVWZM010000103.1:0-4759 GCA_036661035.1 Oscillospiraceae bacterium | reverse complement strand
CTCGCATCTTGCCGCATTGTACACGCAAAAGGCAGCCGCGAAACATATGTTTCGCGGCAGCCGCTTTATTATATTCAAATAACACCATTGGCACAATTTCTCTTTTATGGGTGGCTACTCCAACATTTGATAAAAACCTAAAAATCACATCATATGTTTTTGCATAAAGCTATTTATAGCATTTGACGGATAACCTATTTTTCGTTGTTGTCCAATGTTTTTACAAGCTCTTTTGCTGCGTCTACAGGAAAGTCTGCATAGGGCGGATTATCAATAAGCTTCTGCAAAAGCTTATGTGTATTGCCACTTTGTGGCAACATGTATCCTGCCTCGCGCATTAAATCCTCGCTCATTAAACGGTTAGATTTTGCCACTGCTGTTGCAAGCCGGCTAAGAACAGGGTTGTCGGTAGTTTCGGCAAGCTGCAAGGCTATTTTTTCTTGCTTTGCCTTGCTTTTGGCAAGTGCCTTCATATTGGCAGCTACGTCATCTGCCTTCGGCTGCTGCACAGGAAACTCCGACGGAACCATGGAAATAGCGCCTGATGGGCAAGCGCTTGCGCACACACCGCAGCCGATGCATTTCGCCACATCTATAACGCTGTTTTCGGTATTTGTTGCGCCTGTGGGGCATACATAAAGGCAAAGGCAATCCTTAGTGCATAATCTGATTGTTCTTACTGCATACATATTAATTACCTCCTATCCACTTTCACTAATTTTCTGCTTGGTACCTTGCATACGGGGCAAATTTCGGGAGGAGTATCGCCTATATATACAAATCCGCAGGTTTCGCACACGTACACGTTTGTGTTTTCAATATAAGCATCGCCGTCTTTTTCGTATCGCGTTAATATTGAATTTAACATGCGTGTTACCTTTTCGCTCCATACAAGCGCACGCATGGCTCCCCTATCGGGCACGGCTTTAGCGGCATTGTTTGAGCCTACAAAGCCATCGTTTAAGTCCTTCTGAATTAAAGCAAGCAGTGCATTTGTATCCTTGCTTTCCTCGGCAGATGTTTTGCCTTTAAAATAATCTGCAAGCTGTGTAAACAAGGCGGATTGCGGCGCCATGTATTGCTTTTCGCAGCCCTTTGCCAAGTTAGAGCATATTGCGGAAAGCTCCGCTGCTGTAAGCTCTCTCATATCGCTTTTTTCGCTTGCCGTAGGTGCAGCGGCTACAGGTATTTCTGCATCTACCTGCAAAACAAAATCGGATTTTGCCGCACCGCAGATTGGGCACGCCCAATCAATTGGCAAAGCCTCCCACAATGTACCCGGTGCAATGCCTGCAGACGGAATACCCTCGGCTTCATCGTATACGAAGCCGCAGATAACGCAAACATACTTTTTCATTAAAACCCTCCTATTATTATTTAATTTTCTTGGCTTATTACCGTAGCTAATAAATACAGTATACAACCTTTTTATTGTTTTGTCTATAGATATTCTTTATTTATTAATAATCTTTATTAATAAGAGTATGTTTTAATTTTGCAGCTTCTTTTTTACGGATAACGCAAACACGCTGGCAAGCATATCTGCAATAGGCATGCACATAAACAGTGACATTACAGGAGATATGCCAAAAGGAAGCTGCGAAAAAGCAAATGGTATGATATATATAAGAGGTAATAAGAAAAACACTTGCCTTGAAAGTATCAGCATGACTGAGGCTATTTCGTGGCCTGTTACCTGCAATAAAGTCATATCTGTATACAAAACGCCAATGAACGGAAAGCCTATAAACACAGGCAATAATACATGCGCGGCTATTGATAATATTTCCTCGCTGCCGCCAAATAAATGTAAAAAACTGTTTCCTGCGAAAAACATCAGTATTAAAGCAAAAAATCCGTAGCCGCTGCAATACATTAAGGTAAGCTTAGAGGTTTTTTGCACTTTATCCTTTGCGTGACAGCCGTTAAAATATGATATAATGTTTTGCACACCCTGTGTAAGACCGACTATTGGCATAAGCACAAGGCTGTAAATTCGCTGTACTATGCTCCATGCGGCAACATGTGTAAAGCCGCCAAGGGATAAAAGCCTTGCGTTTATAAAAAAGCCCGTGCAGCCGCCCAAAATTTGAATAAAGGTTTGTGCCATGCCTATTTTAAGCAATTGCTTTGTAGTATGTATAAATTCAGCCGCTGATATTTTAATGCTTTTTATCCAAAGGCTTTTCTTAATTAAAAAGCATACAGAAAGCAGCATGCATGTGGTTTCGCTTACTAAAGTACCAAGTGCCAGCCCCTGAACACCCATTTTGAACATATAGGCAAATATATAATTAAAAACAACATTTACAAGCACCGAGCTGCCAATAATAACAAGCTCTACCTTCGGAAAGCCAAATGCACGAATACAGCAGGTTAAGGTATAGCCAAGGCTGCTCATCACATTACTGATAAGCTGTATTTGCATATACTGCTTTGCTAAGGTAAAAACTTGACCGTCAGCGCCTAGCGCGCGTAAAATTTGCGGAAGAAATATACCGCACAATAATGACGTTGAAATCGCCATGGCTCCGCTCATTATAACGCCTGTTAGATAGCTATGATTTTGGCGTGTTTTATCGTTTAAGCTGCCCGAAATTAAAACACCTGTAGACATTGCAAACAAGGTTTGCAATGCGATAAATACGCCTAGTATTGGCGAGATTAACGCCATGGCAGAAAGGGCATCTGCGCCTATATTCGTTAAGTTTCCGGCAAAAGCCGTATCCACCACACCTGTTAGCATCTCTATAATCAGCGATAAGATGGACGGTATGCCAAAGGTGAAAATTAGCCCCTGTATGGATTTTTGCTCGTAAATGTTATTTGTCATTTTTATCCTCCGTTATTAACGATTTTCGCATAAGCTTTGCTTGGATATGCGCCGTCAAATATGACGTTGATAAAATTATAGCACGCAAACACGACATCGTTTGTCATGTTTGCGTGCTTGTATTTTTATATTCTTCATAGGATATGAATTTGCGTTCAAACTCTTCACTTGTAACTTCAAAGGTTTCGATGTCGTTTAGCTTTATCGTTTTATAGCCATTTGCAAAATAGAAAAGATATACACCGTCTGTTTTCAGCACATATCCGATGCATGCGGCATTGGGCGTGGTGTTTATTATCGCAATTACTTCATTATCAAGGCAATAATCTATTTTTCCGCATATTTCTGTGTTCATTTCTATTTTTTCCGAAAGCAAATCAATGCTCAAATAGTTTTCCGCATCGCTTTCAAACATTGCGCTAAGCTCCGGCGCAATTAAGCAAAGCTTATTTATAATGGTTTTATCCTTTGGGCTTTTTCCAAGGCTTTCTGTAATTTTAAGTGCAAAAATAATTTGACGTATATCGCCTTTGGTAAAAAAACTGGTGCCGAATTTATAATTTTCGTCTATTTGTACTCCGCCGCCTGCCCCTTGTGTGCAGTATACAGGAATACCCATGGACGACAAACGATTTATATCGCGCTCTATGGTTTTACTGCTTACTTCAAAACGTTTTGCAAGCTCGGCATAAGTTGTTTTTTTAGCCTTGAGCAAATAAATCATTATTTCTAGCTGTCGTGCTTTTATTGTAAGCACCTCCCTGCAATGTATTTGTTTGAATAGCTGTGGTTATTGTACCATATTTAAAGATAAATATATAGCATTGTGCTTTGCGTTTTAAATAAGGCGCAAATGCCTATAAACTAATATTTATTATGCTTTTGCGCCTTAAAGCTGTGGCAAAAACTTGTTTTTTCCATACAATAGGGAAAAGGGGTGTTGCTAAATGGACGAAAGAAAGCTTGATTTTTTAATGGGAGCTACCTCCCCCACAGGCTTTTGCGGATATTATTCGCAAATACTTAAAAGCACCGACGGCACAAAAGCCGCACTTTTAAAAGCCGCTCCGGGCTGCGGCAAATCCACCTTACTGCGTAAATTGGCGCAAGCACTTATGGATAAAGGCGAAACTGTAGAATTAATACACTGCTCTGCCGACCCCGATTCCTTAGACGGTGTTATTTGCCCAAGGCGCAAGCTTTCTGTGATAGACGCCACCGCGCCGCATAATATCGAGCCATTATATCCTGTGGCGTTTGAGGATATTGTGTCCTTATATCACGCTGTAGATAGGGATAAATTGCAATCGCATCGAGAAGAAATAGTATCTCTTTACTGCAAATACAAGGGGCTTTGCGAAAGAACCACCCGATATATTACAGCCGCCGGCAGCTTGATACAAGACAGCATGCGTGTAGTTGCCACTTGTACCAATCTTGAAAAAGCACGTAGCTTTGCCAGAACACTTTCGCGTAAATATATACCCAGTGGGCAAGGCAACTCTTTGGAGGAAATACGGCTTTTAAGCGCAATTACGCTTAATGGGCAAATATTTTATTCCTCTACAGTTCAAAAGCTTGCAAGTAATCTTGTGGTACTCGAAGATGAATTTGGCGTGGCAAGCAAAGCCATGCTATATGTTCTTCGGGACGAGGCTATGAAAAACGGCTACGACATTATCACCTGCTACTGCTCTATGAGCCCATATGATAAAATAGAGCATTTGTTTATACCTGCCCTTTCGCTTGGATTTTGCACAAGCAACGAATATCACCCTTTATGCTACCCCACACAGCGCACAATACATTGCACACGCTTTTGTGATAAAGAAGGGATTAAATTGCGCCGTAAGCGTTTGAGGTTTAACAAAAAAGCGGTATCGGAGCTGTTTTTCCAGACATCTCTTATACAAAAAGAGGCTAAAG
>JAVWZM010000102.1:0-5472 GCA_036661035.1 Oscillospiraceae bacterium | reverse complement strand
AATATTGCATACGAAAATGGGTGTGTATAAACGTCGCAACTCAAAATAAAATCGGCAAAATGTTAATATCAGAGACACAAATGTTTAGTTTAGGTAATGTTACATTGCAACTAACTGTGGTACTCTTGTAATCACACGGATAACAGGATTCAAGTATAACATATCAGCAGCTTTGCTGTGTGATTAGCCCACGGGCGGAGCAGAGCCCCGCCCCCTACAGAGTAGGAGCAAAGTAGTCGTCCTGCAATCGCGCTGCGAGCGGTATAGTAACCGTTTGCGGTTATTATACCGTAAAAATTTATTTTTACGGTATAATACGCCATGTTTTCGGTTGCCGCTTTAGCGGCGAGAAAACGGCATACGTAATCGCGCCGCGAGCGGTATAGTAACCGTTTGCGGTTATTATACCATAAAAACGGAGGCTTGCAAATGACACATTCAGCAGTGAAAAAAAGGAAATTATCTCCACTGGCAAGGAAAGAACGTCTGTCGGCGTGGATATTTCTTATACCTGGTATTCTTGCTACCATTTGGCTAAGATATTATCCGATAGGCAAGGCATTTTATATGTCACTATTTAATTATGACGCAGTATCGCCTCCCGGCAAATTTGTAGGCATAAAAAATTATCTTAATTTGTTTAAAACGGATTTTTACTGGGAAGCGTGGGGCAATACTTTTGTATTTTTGCTACTTACTTTAGCACTTGTGTTTTGGGTTCCATTAGTGCAGGCAATATTTTTAAATGAAATAAATAAAGGACGCAAGCTTTTTACCACAATCTTTTTACTTACTACATTAATACCAATGTCGGTAAACGTAATAGTATGGAAATGGATTTGGAATCCTGAATATGGTGTTGCCAATCAGATTTTTAGCTTTTTTGGAGCTAATGCACAGCTTTGGCTTAGCAATCCTGATTTAACAAAGTTTTGCATTGTGTTTCCGGGTATTGTTGGCGGAGGAGTAAATGTGCTTTTGTACCTTACTGCTATACAAGGTATTTCTCCGCAAATATACGAAGCTGCTGCGCTGGACGGATGCGTGGGCTATAAAAAGGTAACACATATTATATTGCCGAATATACGTTTTATCGTAGTAATACAGCTTGTGCTTACCTGCATTACCACCATGCAGATATTAGACGCGCCATTCCAATTTGCAAGCGGAGGGCCAAGCGGTGCATCTACGTCTATGGGTATGTATATATACGATGCTGTATATAAGGATTTGTCGTATGGTAAGTCTACGGCAGCCAGTGTCACCCTGTTTGTGATAATAGCGATATTAACGGTGCTGCAAATGAAGCTCGATAATTCCGAAGCAGCGTAAAGGGAGAAAAAATGAAAAAAGATAAATTCAAGCTACTTGCATATTTGGTAATGATAGTATTTGCATTAATGATAATCTATCCGCTTCTTTACATCACTACTAATGCTATGAAAGACTCTGCGCGCATATATGATGTGCCACCACAAATTTTCCCTGACGCTGCGAATAGTTTGTCTGTAGTAGTGGATTATTCTTCGCTTGACAAATTAAATGATGACGAGCTTTTGCCTTTGCTTTGGCAAGACCATATTATATCCGCTGTATCCTCGGTGTATGAAATGCCAAAGGATTCTATTTTTGAAATAAAGTTTTACGGCACAATGCACGGCAAAACAATATATTATGCAAGGGCACATCGCACACGCATAGACCTTGAAAAAGACAATGGTGTATTTAAAGGTATTGCTATTACGCAAAAAACGCTAATTGGTGCAAACCGCTGCGAAAAAGCAGTGAACAGCCTCGGATATACATTTGATAGAAATGGGCTTGCTAAAAAGCCGACACCAAACCTGCAAGCAGGCGAACTAAATATTAAAACAGAGCAATTACTTTGTGATAAATATCAATTGTCGGGTAAGATTAGCGGCACTAATATAAAACAAAATAATTTATTGCTTGCAGAAAGCTTTATACATTATATTAAGCTGCCGGGCTTTGTGTATTCCCGTAACGAAGTGATAGCTAAATACAGCTTTTTCTCTTTTTTCTTCAACACTGCTCTCGTGCTGTGCTGGGCGGTGCTTACACAGGTGGTATTGTGCGCAATTACCGCGTTTCCGCTATCACGATTATTACCTAAAAAAACGGCGAATTTGATGTTGCTTTTTTTTCTCGGATCTACGATGATACCATTTGTAGCAGTAATGATACCGCAATTTACTATGTTTAAACAAATGGGCTTTTACGATAACTACGCTGCGCTATTATTGCCTCATTTACTGCCATATGGATTTTTCGTTTACCTGTATAAAGGCTTTTTCGATAATTTGCCGGGCAGCTTATTTGAAGCGGCTCGCATTGATGGCGCAGGCAATGGATATATTTTCTTTAAGATTTGCATGCCGCTATCAAAACCGATAATTTCTGTAATCGCACTGCAAACCTTTCTTGCTAACTGGAACGACTTTTTCTGGGCTTGGATGGTGACGGAAAAGCAAAATTTGTGGACGCTTAACGTAGCGCTTTATAATATTTCAAAGGTTACGAGCGTAAAGCCAAACTTTATAATGGGATTGTCTGTACTTACTATTGTACCTGTGTTACTGCTTACTATTTTATTCTCAAATCAAATTAAAGCAAGCATAGCAACGGCAGGTATTAAGGGATAATTACAGTTTATTCTAAATTTAATTAATTATAAATGTATTAAAAGGGGATTTTTATGGAACTATATCTAAGCACACTAAATCTTAATGGTAGCTTGCTGCAAGGCGAAAATCCACAACCGCGTTTTCGCTCTAAAGAATCCAATATGTATTGCAGTGAGGACGGCACACTTACAGACGAAGAACATATAGGCTATGGAGTGGCTTGCAGTGAGCGGACATTACCATATAGAATGCAAGACAGATATACGCGCAGCGAAAAAACGGTAAGCGTAAAAACGATTGTAATGGAAAACGAATATCTTAAAGCTACGTTTTTACCGGAGTTTGGTGGTAAGCTGTGGAGCCTTTTTTCTAAAGACGAAAACAGAGAGCTTTTGTATGTAAATCCGATAATGCGTCCGGCGAACTTAGCCAACCGTAATGCGTGGACAGCAGGCGGAATAGAATGGAATTTGGGACATATGGGACATAGCGCATTCACTTGCGATAATATGTACTGTACTAAAATTACAGCTAAAGACGGCGAAGAATTTTTGCGTATGTACGAATATGAAGCTACTCACGCACAGATTTTGCAAATGGATTTTCATTTGCAAAACGGTTCTCGTACACTTGGTATGTACGTAAATATCCAAAATGCACGTAATGTTGACGTTCCTCTGTATTGGTGGACTAATACAGCGACGGTGCTTACAGAGAATACGCGTGTGTTCTCCGGCACAAAGGAGATTATTTATCAGCTCACACACGATCCTGTTACTAAAATACCGGGCTACGCTCATTGCGAAATGCCGCACCAGCCTAATCTTGGTGATGTAGATATTAGCTTTCCGTGGCAGATACCTCATTCTGCGGAATACTTTTTCCAAAATGAGCGCACGCAATCTGCACCGTGGGAAGTATGTATAGAAAAAGATTGCAAAGGTTTCTTTGAGCGTTCCACACAGCCTTTATTTGCACGTAAAATGTTTTGCTGGGGTTCTAATATCGGCGGCCGTCATTGGTGCGATTATTTATCTACTGACGGATGCGGCGATTATATTGAAATACAAGCAGGGCTTGCGCCTACACAAAATCACACAGCTATATTGCCGGCAAATGGTAGTGTAAGCTTTACACAGATTTTTGGCGCATTTACAGCACCGCAGGCAGCGCAAAATGAGGAATGGAATACAGCATTGCCAGAGGTAGAGCAATGTGTGGAATACACATTATCATCAGCAGAAGTAAATAGGCAGCATATGCATTTTACTCTTAAAAGCACATTGCCGCAAGGTGAGGTGCTGCATACGGGCGGTGCATACGGCGCACTTGAAACAGCTCGCAGAGCAAAAGCAGGCGAAGCACCTGTTGCGCCACATCTTGCGTTTGCAATGCCTACACAAAATAAAGAGTATGCGGCTTGGCTGCAATTGCTAAATGACGGCACTTTGCCTGAAAGCACTTTGCCGCTACCATTTATCACTGATGTAAAATGGGAGCAATATCTTAAAAATGCGGCAGAAAAAGATGGCAAACAGGCAAAATATCAATATGCTGTGCTTTTGGCAGAAAATGGCAAGATTAACGAAGCGGAAAATATCTTGAATCAATTATGCGAAAGTGAAAATCCGTGGGCAGCATATGCTTTAGGTATGTTGGCAAGACGTGATAAAAATATGCAAAAAGCGGCAGATTACATCGTGCAAGCATACGAATGGGAAAAAGATGAGCTTGATGTCAGCTTTGCCGAAGAGGCAATTACAGCTTTACTTTGCGTAAAAAAATACGATAAAGTATGGGAACTGTATATGCAGATACCACAAGAAAAGCGCACCGAAACCGAGCTTTTGCTTGTGTGTGAGGCAGCGGTAAAATTGGAAAAATACGATTTTCTTGAAAATGCTTTTGACCGCGATTATGCCTCTATCCGAGAGGGCGCGGTTGGCTTATCCGATGTGTGGTACGAATATTCAGCGCGTATTGCAGCAAAAGAAAAAGGCATTGAATACAACGATGCACAAATTGACCGCAGTGCTAAGCTGCCGCAAAAATTAAATTTCTTAATGTTCGATTAATAAAATTACAGCCCCTTGTGTTTACACAAGGGGCTGTTTAGTAAAAGGGGCTAAAATGTCTCAAAATTAAAACCTTATATTGCTGATTTTCAAATCCGCGGATTTGGGATGTTTGTACATTTCGGAGCATATATACAATATAATAATGGCGAATGGGCTATGAAACTTCGCAATCACAATGCAAAAGAATATGAGCAAAAAGCACTTGCTTTAGATTGTTCAAGCTTTAATGCCGACAATCTTATCGCTTGCGCAAAGGCTTGCGGAGCAAGATATATCACATTGATAATGTCAAATAAAGTTACAGTGAGTTTCCCCACAGAGCTTGAACATGTACTAAGCAACCTTGTCAGCCATCATTTCTAAGAAAGCCCCACGTTTAACCACAGGCGTCATGCCGCCAATGGCAGAGCAGCTTCTGTAGTAATTCCAATATATGGTATAGTAATAACTCAGCACTTGTTTCAGTTGCTGGCAAGTCATCTTTTTGACATTGTAGCAAGCCATTATTTCCTCCTTGCCCCTAGCCCACATGCTTTCACATTTAGCGTTATCGTGGCATCGCCCTGCGGCGCTATTCATACTTTGAATGATGCCCATAGATGTAAGTGTCTGGCGGAAAGCCTCGCTTGTATACTGGCTGCCACGGTCGCTGTGGCTGATAGCTCCCCGCAAATCATAATTCTCTGTAGCTTGGCTGTAGGTTTGGATGCAAAGCTCCGTACGCATATTATCCGCAAGCGCTATGCCTA
>JAVWZM010000101.1:0-5513 GCA_036661035.1 Oscillospiraceae bacterium | reverse complement strand
GATAGGCTCGCTTTGCTCACCAACTGCCAAATGCGTGGTCGGAGTGACAAGACTTGAACTTGCGGCCTCTTGACCCCCAGTCAAGCGCGCTACCAGCTGCGCCACACCCCGGCACGTTGCTTTGTGCAACATATAATATTATAATTTATATACTCAAGTTTGTCAATCTAAAACAGGTAAAAACATTAATTTTCGTTAAAAAAGTGAAACACAGTGTGCTATTTTATAAATGGCTGCCATAAGTTTGCACACTGGTTTTTATATAAGAATGGCAAATACTCTAGCATGGGCGATGATTGCCACGTGGTTTTAGCTTCGCTAGTGCTGTATTAGTGTGAAAACGGCATAAATAATGGCGATGATTTCTCATCGCCATTATTTAGGTATGAGGAGGATTTGAAAATTTGATTAATTGTAAAATCAAATTGAACACGTAAAGAAATCCACGTGATTGGATTTTATGAAAATTTTGCGTTTTGCGCCTAATAGGTACTGCTTATATTTATAATGCCGTTTTATCCCATTGTTATTTTATTATTCTGTTTGATTGTTTTCTTTTTCTTGCTGATATCCAAGAAAAAGCGCAGGTATAACATTCCACGGCTTGCGCACAAGCGCGTTATAAAACTCCGCCGACTGCCTGTAAATGCGCTCGCTTCTTTCCATGATTTCCTTTGCTTGTTTTTCTTTGGGGCCGTCACGCGCGCGCAAATACGCCTGCTTACTGGCGATAAACTGGCACCTTGCGGCTTTTACAGGCTTTTGCTTTGCGCAAAGTTCTCGCCGCACTACCCAAAACCACAAGGCAATAAATGCTGCCGTGCTAACGCCTGCAACTAGGCAAGCCACCAACGTAGCCATTATCATCACCGCCCTTACGCAAACATTTTGTTGTATGCTATAAATTATCATATCAAATTTTTTCAAAAAAAGATGACAACTGCACGAATGGTATCTATTTGATACATGAGTAGTAAGCGCCGAGTTGAAAAGCAATCTATTCCATGATATAATTAACAAGAAATTTATGTTGTAATAGCGTAGATAAGTGTAAAACTCAAGGGAGCAATGCAACCAAGACCGCTGCCTACAATATATTGTGTTAATTAGAATTGCGAGCCACCGGATATCGTAGCGCTCAAGTCTTGACTTGGGCATAAAACCCACGTTTTTCACATCTCTTTTGTGATAGTATTTTGTGGAGGTGATTACAAATGAAAATTGCCATTTGTGACGATGATGATGACGAGTTGATTTTCATTTCATCTATTATAGATGCATATAAGCAGGAGCAAAAGGTGCCCTTGCGCTGTGATACATTTCATAGCGCAACCGAGCTGCTTGCCATGGCAAAAATAGGCGAATACGACCTTTATATCTTGGACGTGATGATGCCCTGTGTGAGTGGCATGGAAACAGCAAAAGAAATTCGCAGTTTCGACCAAGATACATGCATTATATTTTTAACTTCTTCGCCGGAATTTGCTGTGGAAAGCTATCAGTATAAGGCGCAGGATTACTTATTAAAGCCTGCTAAAGCAGCGCAGCTATATCCGCTATTAGATACACTGCTTGCAAAAACGCGCAAGCCGCAAGAAAGCTTAGGTGTGAAAACCAAAACAGGCATGGCGCGCATTTTGTTTGACAATATTGTGTTTTTGGAGGTTATGGGCAAGCACCTGTATTTTCACCTTACAGACGGCAGTGTGCGAGAGGCGATTGCTCCCCTTGCCAAGTTTGAAGATCTCTTGCTTGCACGGGCTGAATTTGTGCGCGCGCACCGCTCGTATATTGTAAATCTATTACAGGTTGCCGAGCTGACGACGAATGAAGTAATAACTTTTATCGGAGAGAAAGTGCCTGTGTCAAGGCAAAATTACACCAATGTGCGAGATGCATATGTGGCGCAATTGTTTGTGAAAAGCGTGGGCAAATGATGATACGCTTACTTTCTACATTAAATTACGGGCTTGTGCTGCTGTTTGGGGTTTTGCTATCGGTGCTGTTTGCAGGTACCGACAAAAGCAAACGAAACACATTAAGCATTGTATTTTTTTCGGTTTTCACTTTATGCGTACAGACCGCTTGTTCGTATTTTTGCGGCATTGATATCACCACAAAGGTATATCCACTGATTACACATTTACCATTGGTTTTGTTCTTAATAATAGTGCTGAAAAGGCCTGTTGCCATTTCCATTGTCAGTGTGCTTACGGCTTATTTCTGTTGCCAAATGCCACGGTGGCTAGGGGTACTGGCAAAACATTTTTTCGGCACCCCCCTGGCATACTCCATTACATATAGCGTGTCCGTTATTGTGTTCTTTTTTCTGATATGGAAGCTTTTTGCAAAGCACGCGTATCAGGCGATGGCATACTCTCGGCAGTCCCTATTTCTCTTTGGGTGTCTGCCTGCGGTTTACTATGTTTTCGATTATGTAGCTACCGTTTATACCGACATTCTTTACATAGGCATTCAGATGATAAACGAATTTTTGCCTACGGTAATGGTGCTTTTTTATTTGTGGTTTATTGTTGCTTATCACAGCGAGGTACAGCAAAAAGCGCAAATACAGCTTGAAAAAAACATGCTTTCCATGCAAATGGAAAACGCCAAGCTGCAGATGAATGTTTTGCGTTCCTCGCAAGAGCAAGCAGTTATTTATCGTCACGATATGCGCCACCATTTTTCTATGATTGACAGCTTTGTTCAGCAAGGAGAGTTTGGCAAAATTACAGATTATCTTGCAAATGCAAGGCAGGAGCTAACGACAATCACTCCTATGCGGTTTTGTCAAAACGAAACAATCAACCTCTTGCTTTCTTCTTTTATGAATAAGGCACAAAAGCATGCCATAACTTTAAGTGTTAAGGCGGAGCTGCCAAAGGACATGAATATCCCCGATACAGAGCTTTGCTCGGTGCTGTCGAATGGGCTTGAGAACGCTATTAACGCCGTAAACAAGCTTGAGGATAGCACGCTGCGAAAAGTATTTATTACTTGCAGCACCAGTAGAAATAAACTGTTGATTGAAATAGAAAACGCCTATATGGGCGAGGTGCAAATGAGCGAAGGCGTACCTTCCTCTACAGAAAAAGGGCATGGATACGGCTGTAAAAGTATGCGGTCTATCGCCAAAAAAAGAAACGGCTTTTGCACCTTTGCGGCGGCAGATGGCATATTTACGCTACGAGTGGTGCTGCCAATTGAAACAGAACCCTCAATTTCTTAAGGCAATATATGCAAATGGAATAAGACGCATATGCGATAATCTTTTAATAATCGGGGCTTTTAGCCTTATTTTATCGAAAAATGCGTACTAAAGCTTGATAACGCTTGCATTTGCTGTTTGATTTTAGTAAAATGATAATATTATTTTATAGGACGGTGTTAATTACATGGCAGAGTTTAAATATGAAGTTACCGAGCGCATTGCAATACTGAGCACAGGCTCTAACGGCTGGGAAGTACAGCTAAACATGGTTAGCTGGAATGACCGCGAGCCAAAATACGACATTCGCAACTGGTCGCCGGACGGCAGCAAAATGGGCAAGGGCGTAAGCCTTTCCCACGATGAGATTGCCATTTTAAAAGGTATTCTTAACGATATGGATATCTAATGATGAATTATAAAGACGAATTTATACGCATTTACACCGAAAACATTACTCGCGCAGGCTCTGTGCAGCTATTGGAGTGGCTTAATACTACAGATTTTTTTACAGCGCCTGCGTCTACCCGGTTTCACGGCGCGTGCGAGGGCGGCCTTGTGATGCATAGCGTAAACGTGTACAATGTGCTAAGCACTCGCTTTTTTGACGAAAACGAAAATGCCGAAAGCTTTGCGATTACTGCCCTATTGCACGATTTGTGCAAGGCAAATTTCTACAAGGCGGGCTTTCGCAATGTAAAAAACGAGGTTAGCGGCCAATGGGAAAAAGTGCCCACGTACAATGTGCAGGACGCGTTTCCATATGGCCACGGCGAAAAAAGCGTGTATTTAATAGAACGCTTTATCCGTTTAAAGCCCTCGGAAGCTGTTGCCATACGCTGGCATATGGGCGGCTTTGACGACGCTGTGCGCGGCGGCTCTTATGCTATCAGCGAGGCATACGACGCATATCCCTTGGCAGTAAAGCTGCATTTGGCAGACCTTGAGGCTACATACCTTGTAGAAAAAGGCACTAGCAACGTAAACCATCGCTAGAATAACACATTACAAATAAATGCCCCTGTTTCCCTTTAAATTCCGATATATTTCGGAGCTTAAAGCAAAACAGGGGCATTTGCTATTTGCATTATGCTTTTATATGCATGCCGCAATATTTATGTTGCATTTTAAGATGGTGAAGATGCCTCTTTTTTCATAATATACATGTTTAAATCCGCATCATGGAGAAGCTGGTCAGGAGTATGTGAATTCGTTGGATAAACGGAATATCCAATACTAATGGAAATCTGAATTTGAGTATCATCAACGAGAATTGGGGCGCTGAATAGCTGCTCAATATCTGTTTGAATTTGTTTGTAGTTTACAGGGGGAGTTTCCTCTTTGACAATAACCGAAAATTCATCGCCGCCGTTGCGAAAAGCAAGGCTTTTATCGCCACAGTAAACAGAGAGCCTACGCGCACATTCTATCAAGAGCGAATCGCCACAGCTATGCCCATAAAGATCATTTACTTGTTTAAACTTATTCAAATCCAAGAAAAACAGAGCAAATGTAATGTCAGATTTTACAAAATTATCCAAGGTTTTAGAAAGCATTCTTCGGTTGGACAAATTAGTAAGGCTATCGGTAAAAGAAAGCTTTTGCATTTCATTTTTTTGGATATGTGCAATATAATAGCTTTTAACCAATAATGTAATTAATGCACTGAGTACAAGAGCAAATAACGCTTCAAACACGATTTGCGTGGTATTAAACCACCCATTTGTGGGAGCAACTCGAAAGGACCACGTAGCGTTAGGAACAGGAAAAGGCATTTCAATGGGATTAATCAATGCGTTTTTTGAAGATTCATCAATGACTTGTATTTCCTTTGTATTAGGGTGGATACGATAGAGCTGATAGGAATATCCTTCTGCTACAAATTTATCGAGTTCTGCCGGATAGAACGCCTCGGGTAAATCTAAAACAATAATGGCAAATCCCCAAAATGTTTTTTGGGAAGAACTATTTTCCAAATAAATTGGGCGGCGCGCAACAACACCGAACCCCCCTTGATAAAGCTCAAAGGGGCCTGATAATGTCATTAAACCGCTATCTCTTGCATAAATAGCTTCGGTGGCTCTAGATGTGTCTGCAAACAAGTCGCCAAAGGCTTCTTCGTTTCCTTCTAAGGGATAAACCATGCTTACAACACCATTTGGTGCAAGCTGCAAGCTACGTATGGCAGTATTATCAATCAGCGATTTTGCAATATAATCAAATTTTTCAACCTGACCATCTGATTCCACAACCAGCATTTCCAGCGATTGCGTTTTTAAAAGCAGCGTATTCATCACATATT
>JAVWZM010000100.1:0-5519 GCA_036661035.1 Oscillospiraceae bacterium | reverse complement strand
ATTGTCTTTGTAAACAACCTTTAGTCAAGTTGCATGCAGCAAAGACGGGGTTTGAGTAGGACAATAAAAGTGAAATTGCTGTAAATATATATTTCCCCATTATGTAAGAAATTTACACTGTAAATTTTACCTTTTTCAATAAAACAGGGCTAAAGCCTTGTTTATTAAAAATTTATCCTAATGTGCGTGCTATCGCACATGCACAAGTAAAACTGCCGCGGCAGTTTTACTATATTACAGTAAAGGGGCGAAAAAATGCCTAAACGCATATTATGTATTAACGATATCTCCTGCGTGGGCAGATGCAGCCTTACGGTTATCTTGCCTATATTAGCTACCATGGGCATAGAGGCGTGCCCACTGCCCACTGCTGTTTTGTCCACACATACAGGCGGCTTTGGCGCGCCTGCGGTGCTTGACATGCGTGGCTTTGCCCACGATGCGCTTACACATTATAAAAACATTAAGCTTTGCTTTGACGCTATATACAGCGGATATTATAAAGACGAAAATGCGCTTTCCGTTTTGCTTGAGGCAAGGGGGCAAAACAAAGATGCAATTTGCGTGATAGACACTGTACTTGGCGATAATGGCAAAATGTATACGGGGCTTTCCGAGGATATGCCTCTTGCCATGGCAAGGGCATGCAAGGGCGCAGATATCATCACGCCAAACACCACCGAAAGCGCCCTTTTGTTAGGCGTTGATTTTAACGAAAATCCGCTATCCACCAAACAAGAGGTGATAGCCCGCATGGAGCAGCTGGAAACTCTTGGCGCAAAGGCGACCGTGCTTACAGGCGTTTGCCTTAAGGACGAAAGCTGCTATAATGTGTGCAAAAGGCAGGGAGAAAACACGGTGTTTGTGCGATATTTGCCACAAAGCGGCAGCTATCCCGGCACGGGAGATATGTTTGCCTCGGTGCTTACAGGCTCTGTTATGCAAGGCAAAAGCCTTGAAACGGCAATAGATATCGCCGCCAATTTTGTGCGCAAAAGTGTGGAAATGGCAAATATTGAAAATAACAAGGCATGCTTTGGCGTGCCTTTTGAACAAAACTTAGGCATAATAGCCTTAAAGGAGAATAGTGCCCATGATTAATATTGTATTAATCGAACCGCAAATACCGCAAAACACAGGAAATATCGCACGCACCTGTGCCGCCACAAATGCGCGCTTGCATCTGGTAGGCCCCATGGGCTTTGAGATAGACGACAAAAAGCTAAAGCGCGCAGGGCTTGACTATTGGCATCTTCTTGATATATCATATTATGATAGCACTGCGGATTTCTTTTTGAAAAATAAAGGAGATTTCTATTATTTTACCACCAAAGCGCCATATAAATATTCCGAGGTGGAATATCCCGATAATTGTTATTTGGTGTTTGGGCGTGAAGATGCAGGCTTAAACGAGGCTCTATTATTTGAAAATCAACATTCCTGCGTGCGTTTGCCTATGATAGAGGGCGCGCGCAGCTTAAATCTGTCCAATACTGTGGCAATTGCAGTGTATGAGGTGCTGCGGCAAGGGGATTTTAAAGGGCTTTTGTGTGAGGGAAAACTGAGAAACTATAATTGGAGGTGACGCACCTTTGAGAAAGGTTGCTGTATTAACAGACTCGGCAAGTGATATTCCTGAAGAAATGCGCGAAAAATATGGCATAGATATCATGAATTTTACCATTAGCTTAGATGACGTAAGCTATGAAGAACGCAAAGATTTTACAAACGACGAATATTATGACATGCTGCGAAACGCCAACGGCATGCCCAGCACAGCGCATATTACCACCATTCAATTTTTAGAAAAATATGCCGAATATGCAGCCGCAGGCTATACAGATGTGCTACATGTAAGCATTAATTCCGGCGGTTCAAACACATATAACGCCGCTTTAATGGCGGCACAGCAGCTAAAGGAAGAAATACCCGGTTGCAAGCTACGTGTGCATTTGGTAGATAGCCACACTTATTCCATGCCTTACGGCTATTATGTGTGCCAAGCGGCGCGCAAGCTGATTAACGGCGCGGAGTTAAAACAGGTTATAGACGATTTAGAGGCAGATTTTGCCACGGCTGAAATAGCAGTGTCTGTATTTTCTCTTAAATTCATCAAAAAAAGCGGCAGAGTTTCCGCCGCGGCGGCATTTGCAGGGGAGCTTTTGGGCTTGCGCCCGATTATAACCATAAACGACGGTGAAACAGCCGTTGTAAACAAAGTGCGCGGAGATAAAAACGTGCTGCCTGCCCTTTTGGCGCATGCGGTAAAGCATCGTGTGGGCGAACGGGAATATATGATAGGTACCACAGATATGCAAACGGCACAGGAATTTAGCAAAATGTGCAAAAAAGAGTTTGGCGAAGCGCCTGCTTGTGTGTTCAAGCTTGGCGCGGCAGTGGCAAGCAACACAGGCCCCGATGCCATAGCTATAGTTTATCATGGCGAAAAACGAAGATAAGCTAAAGCGTGCTTGCAGCAAAAATAGCCTAGAAACGAGATGTATTTATGAAAACACCTATATTATATATCGTTATCCCTTGCTATAACGAAGAAGAAGTGCTGCCTGTTACAGCCCCAATGTTTAAAGAAAAGCTTTTGTCCCTTGCCAAACAAGGCAAAATTGCAAAGGAAAGCCGTGTGCTTTTCGTAAATGACGGCTCTAAAGACAGCACATGGGAAATCATAAAGGCTTTATCCGAGCAAGACGAATGTTTTGAAGGCGTGTGTTTATCGCGCAACCGCGGCCATCAAAACGCCCTTTTGGCAGGGCTTAGCGTGGCAAAGGATAACGCGGATATCAGTATTTCCATAGATTGCGACGGGCAAGACGATATCAATGCTATGGACGCAATGGTAGACGAATATCTCGGCGGTTGCGACATTGTATATGGTGTGCGCTCTAAGCGCACCACCGACACATGGTTTAAACGCACTACGGCAGAGGGCTTTTACAAGGTAATGCGTGTGCTTGGCGCAGACGTGGTGTTTAACCATGCAGATTATCGCCTTATGTCCAAACGCGCCCTTTGCGGATTATTTGAATTTAAAGAGGTTAATCTGTTTTTGCGTGGGCTTGTGCCCATGGTGGGATATAAATATTCAAGCGTTTTGTACGAGCGTGCCGAGCGCATTGCAGGCGAGAGCCATTATCCTCTTAAAAAGATGCTTGCCTTTGCCTTTGACGGCATTACTAGCCTATCGGTAAAGCCGATACGCATTATAACGGGGCTTGGCTTTTTTGTGTCCATGGCAAGCGTAATAGCCATTATCATTACAGTGTTTGTCAAGCTGTTTGGCTTTACTGTATCGGGCTGGAGCAGCATGTTTTGCGCCATATTCTTTATGGGCGGCGTGCAGCTTTTATGCCTTGGAGTAATTGGCGAATACGTGGGGAAAATTTATAACGAAACCAAGGCGCGGCCGCGCTTTATAATTAGCGAAAACACTATCACAGATACGGATAATCAACAATAATTGCGCTGTACCGTAGGTACGGAAAAGAGGATAAATTGGATAAAACTACATGGAAAGGCTCTGCGCTTTTAGCCCCTGTGCCTCCTGTGCTTGTAAGCTGTGGCACTATGGAAAAGCCAAATGCCCTCACTATTGCGTGGACAGGCATCATCAATTCTCAGCCTGCCAAAACATATATTTCTGTGCGCCCCGAGCGTTATAGCCACGACCTTATCCGCGAGAGCGGAGTGTTTGTAATCAATCTGCCCACTGCCGCTATTATTCGCGCGGTGGACTATTGCGGCTGTAAAAGCGGACGCGATGAGGACAAGCTTGCCATGGCGAAGCTTACTGTACAGCCCTCCTCCGCTATAGATTGCCCCATGATAGCAGAAAGCCCCGTAAGCATTGAATGTCGAGTATGCGATATTATCCCTCTTGGCAGCCACGACATGTTTTTGGCCGAAATAGTGGCTGTAAATGTGGCGACAGAGCTAATAGGCGAGGACGGCAGGCTGCGTCTTGCCAAGGCAGGCCTTGCCGCATATGCTCATGGAGAATATTTTGCCTTAGGCAAAAAAATAGGCGATTTTGGATTTTCTGTAAAAAAGCGCAAGAAAAAGCCGCAGTTCGACAGAAGTACAAGGCAGCAAAAATAATTTACAGGAGCCAAATTTATATGCAAATGAAAATTAAACGCATGGTGCGAGGTGCCTTTATCGGCGCGATTTACGCCACGGTAAGCGTGGCGCTTGCGCCTATTTCTTATGGCATGCTGCAAGTGCGTGTAAGCGAGGCGCTTACTTTACTGCCTGTTTTTTCCGCTGATGCGGTAGTGGGTGTAACCCTCGGCTGCTTTTTGGCAAATTTAATCGGCATGTTTATGGGCGCAAACATTTTAGGGCCGCTGGACGTAATAATCGGCACAGCGGCAACCTTGGCGGCGGCACTTTGCACCCGTGCCCTTAGAAATAAAAGCCCATGGCTTGCAGCGTTGCCGCCTGTTTTTATCAATGCTCTTGTTGTAGGTGGGGAGCTTACCTTTGTAATGGGAGCTTTTTCTTTAAAGGTATTTGCCATACAGTTTTTTTGGGTGGCATTGGGGCAGGCATGCGCATGCTTTGTGCTTGGCGTGCCGCTAACTAAATTTTTGCAGAAAAACAGCGCCCTGTGTGACAGGGCGTTTAAGGACTGAGCCATGCCTATAAATACAGTGATATGGGATTTTAACGGTACATTATTAGATGATGTGCAAGTAAGTTGTGATATTTTAAACGGAATGCTTTTAGACCACGGATATCCGCCAATTGGCGGCATCTGTGAGTATAAGAGCATTTTTGGGTTTCCTATAGAAGATTATTATAAGCGAGCCGGCTTCGATTTTGAGCGACATTCATTTGAAGAATTAGCCGATGTTTACATGGGCGAATACAAAAGGCTCAGCGGAAAATGCACCTTGCAAAAGGGCGCGCAGAAGGTATTGCAAGCTCTTAGCGAAAGGGGAGTGCGGCAGATTGTTTTGTCTGCGTCGCCGCGAGAATTATTAGTTTCGCAGATTAAAGACCTTGGCATTTCCGAGTTTTTCGACACGGTTTTAGGGCTTGATAATATTTTTGCCAAAAGCAAAATAGAAATGGGACGTGCATGGATAGAGCAAAACAATATGCCTTGCAAGGCAATAATGATAGGCGACACCACCCACGATTACGACACGGCACTTGCAATAGGCGCAGAGCCTGTGCTTTATGCAGGTGGGCATCAGCCCTTTGATGTGCTTTGCAGCACCGGCGCCAGGGTTATCAGAGAGCTGGAGGAAATATTGCAGCTTAACTGCGCTGCGCAGCGTTAGGCTTTTTTGCAACCGAACTGCGTTCCACAACCTCCGTAGGGGCAGAGGGCAGCTTAGCTGCATTTTGCACCCTAGCTGCACTCCCCACCCTCTGTAGGGGCGGTGGCTCTGCTCCGCCCGTTGGGGTTTTGCAATGTAATTGCATTTCTCATAGTTGATTGCACTTTGCGTGCGCTGTTCTTTTTATATATGACAGTACTAATCACTGCATTTGTC
>JAVWZM010000099.1:0-5801 GCA_036661035.1 Oscillospiraceae bacterium | reverse complement strand
CCTGTCCAATAGGGACTATTTTCGTCCTCTGCATTTTGTGAGAAAAATGTTTCTTCAGTAATGTATTCCAAATTGGCAGACACCCCTTGAATCCACTGCTCATCGGCAGAAAGCGAAACACTTGTAGCCTGTGCTATCGTTGAAAAAAGCGTTACACACACGCAAGCTATCAGAAAAGCAATATGCTTTTTCAGAAGAAAGCCCTCCTTTCGTTGAGGTAAATTGACAAAAGAAAAAGCACCCATGAAAATCATCGGTGCTTGGCTTTTGCATTATTTTGTTTTATGAGAGGTCTTCTAAATCGTCTTTGGGGGTAAGACCATCCATATTGATGCTGGGCGAATATCCCATTCCACACACAGGGCAAGTACCGCCATCAGAGCCGTTTCCATGATAATGCAGCGGTTCGGGATTTGCAGGTGGTCGGGGCACAGGCGGCTGTTGTTCCGGCACAGGCTGTGCAGGCGGTTCCAAGGCAGGCGTTTGCTCTGGTTTGGGCTGCGGAGCAGGTGTCTGCACTGCCGGTTGCACAGGTTTCGGCGTAGATGCCGGAGATTCCGCTTTTTCTTCAGCCGGTTTAGAATTAACATCGGGCGGTGCTACCTTGACAGGTAAATCCTCTGCGGGTACCTGCGTCGGCGGCTCTATTGTTACAGCTTCATTGCTGCTTGCGGTGGAAGCTGACGTTGCATCTAATGGCTCAATCGGTGTGTTTTGCATCCGTGCCAGCGCCAGCAGAAGGATACCCGCCGCACAGCACACGGCAATAGCACAAGCTACAATCTTTTTTCGATTCATTTTAAAAATCCTCGCTTTCCAAGGTTATCATACTATACTTTTCGTTACAAAGCTATCAAAAGATATTGCACTTGTCACGAAAATTTGTTTGGGTTTTCTGCACGCACCGCAAGCGGTACGGTTACACTTCCCACAGCATCTCCGTATTTTGCAGGCAATACTAAACTCAGTTTCACCGCTGCTGCAAACGGTTGCTCGCTTTGCCTATGCGGCGGATTTTGCAGCTGCAAGGAAATGTTTTTCAGACGGTATATCTCCTCTGCGTTACTGTCGTATTTTACGAGGTCTGCACTTTGGGCGGTTAGGTTTAAAATGCTTTGCAATTGACCTCTTGCGTCAATGTGCTGCGCGGTGGACATGCCTGCCACATTGTACGCGCCTGCAAAGCTTTCACGCTTCGAGCCATACGTTTCCTCGTTGTTGCGCACAATGGCTGTTTGTGCGGTTTGCTCCATGGCGGCGCGCACGCTGCGGGCTGTGGCGATAAAGCTGTAGTTTCGCACCAGCGCCGCCGTAATGCCAAGTATAAAGAACACCGCCACAACTATAAGCGGCATTGCCGAGCCACGGTTGTTTTTGATTGCTTTAATCATTTTCATGGTGTACCTCACTTGTGATACCGTTCGCCCGTGCCAATGCAGCGAACAGTAATAGGGATTGGAATTGATGTAAATTTCCAGAATTTCAGCCTGTATGTAGTCGATAGTTTCAAATGAATATTACCACCAAGCTGCACTTTTTGCGAGTTGCGAATGTAAGTCGTACCATTCCATTCAACAGAGAAATCCTGCCCAATTTCAGCTTTTAGCTCATCAATTTTCATCGGCACATCAGTAGTTCCCGACATCTCGGCGCTACGTAAAATCTTATCTGCCGCACCGTCAAGCTTTGCTTTTGTGGAAAACACCGGCAATACCGCCAGTGCAAACGCAAGGCATAACATTATGCAGAAAAAGCCAACGAGAAACTCAATCAAGACAGTGCCTTTGTTGCTTTTAAAAATTGCTTTCATTTCCACAGTCCCTTTCTAAAAAAACGCTTGTGCGCTGCGCATGACGTCAATCAGCAGAACACCTACTAAAAGCGCAATAATGCTAATCATCATAATCATGCTCGCGACACTGAGCTTTGGCACGCATTTCTGCGCCAGCTTTTTCCAATTAGTCTGCTCCCACTGCTTCATATCGTAGTTCAGCATGCGGAAATACGCAGTTTCATCATTGCCGCGCACTGTACCGATAAGCCCTCGCAAAACATCACTTACGAGCACTGAATTGCACCGCGCTTCCATACGATTGAGCGCAGTTTCATAGCTTCCGCTTTCCATATCGGCGACTGTTATACGAAGTTCCGCTTGCATTTGCGCTCCGCAGGTTTCGCTGTAATGCTTTACAATGCGCACAACGTCACGGCTGGCGGGGAGCTCTGCGGCAAGCGTGGCAACAAATTGCGGCAGATCGCGTTCAATGGCTTCTTTACGCTTTATGGTAAGCGCCCCTGCTTTTTTTGCTTCAGAAGCATAGACCAGCATCGGCACGCAAACGGCCACGAGAAGCATGGGCTTGAAAAAAGCAGATGCTGCCAGAGCTACGGCAAAGAGCAAAAGAGCCTTTGTAATACAGCGGCTCAAATACAGCTGTGGTGATTCGGAAATATCTGCGGCATACAGCGTGCTCTGCGTTTTTTCAAGCTGTCTTTTGGAAAAGGGAAACATTTTGGAAACGATAATGGCAACACGCGTCATTAACGAATCAAAACTTTTCTGTTTCTCTGTCGGCTTACTTTTTATAATCTCGCGCAAATACTTGGCTTTCTTGCGGCTTGGCGCGCCGAATATCGCACACAAAAATGCAAATAATCCGAAGGCGAAAAACGCAGCACCGGTTAAAAATACAAGCTTGTTCATACCTGTTCACCTCGCGCCGCAATTGGTTTCATGGCAGAAAGGCCAATGACCAGCGCAACGGCAGTACCGCCGACGTGCAGTGCCACAAGCATTTTTCCTGACGTTTGCGTTGTGATGATATTCCACCATTCTGCGTTTAAAAAATACAGAAAGTACGGTGCAAACACCGCTGCGCCCAGCATGAGGAAAAATGTACGGCGCGGCTGCTCCATGATAAGGCTTGTTTCATTTGCAACAGTGCGCAAATCGCTGAACTTATCTACGATATGCGGCAGGGTGCTTTTTAAATTGTGGTCGCGCTGGCAGCGAATCACCGCATCTACCCAGCGAGCAAACACTGCGCTTTGTATCGTTTCTTTCATGCTGCTCAATGCCTCCTCTGTGCTACTGTCAACCATGCTTGTTCTCATTAAGAACTGTCCAAACACCTGCGCGACGACGCCATTAAACTGCGGCACATTTTCTTTTATCGCTCTAACAATCGTGTTGTTGCCACGTAGATAGCTTGTGGTGATTCCGCTTAGCGCCACGGCGAGGCTTTCGTGCATTTGTTTTTCTTTTTCTTGCCAGTGCAGAGTGATTACGATAAATGGCAGAGCTGCAAGGACGCTTCCCAACACGGGAGATAAGTACATATTGTCGATGAAATTGCATAGTAATAAACCTGCGCATGCACACGCCGTGCTTGCTGTCCAAACAGTTGTCATTCCGCCAGGGAGCTTTTCCACGGCCACAATATGCGCTGTTCGGCGGATGGCTTTTGCCATAAAATTGTTTTTGGGTTTTGCTGTTGCTGTGTGGATTTTGCGCTTTAAAGATACTGCTTTTGTTTGCAGCTCTGTTGTCGGGAGCCTGCTACGTAAAAGTAGCAAAAATCCCACCGTGCATAGCACAAAGGCAAATAAATTCATTGTTTTGCTTCCTCTCTCCAAAATTTGTTGATCCATTTGTCCTGCAAACCGTTGGCAATCAACCGTTCTTTCAGCCGGGCACTGGGTGCATTTACCTTTTCAAAATAACCGTCCACAAAGGGCTGCCCATTTTTTACGGTATTGCGCACAATCACATAACGGTACAGCGGGCGATACACAATTTCCCCGTCATCGCCCATTTCCGCTTCATTGATTTGCAGAATACGGCGCGTGTTGTCATTTAGCTTTTTCACAAATGCCACGATAGGGAACGCCTGCACAGCCAGTGTTGTTAACAGCTTTTCGTCCATGCTCGGATATTGCAGCTTGCACAGCGACACAAACCGAAAATACGTCGCCTCGGCTGAGTTCGCGTGTGTCGTGGTGATTACGCTGTGGCCGGTGTTTGCCGCACTGACAGTCTGCATGGCTTCCTCACCCTTGCTCTCGCCAACTGCAATATAGTCGGGGTTCATAGTCATAATGGTTTCAAGCAACTTTATCTGCGAAATATTTTGCTTAGCATCGTCAGAATATCTTGTGGAAAAATGCACTACACTGTTTAGTATTTTGCCTGCTGCATCTCGCACGGTACAATCGAATTCTCTCGTGCCTTGTTCCAGTGTAATGAGACGTTTTTGATATGGCACATGCGACAGCACCCACGCAAGCAAGGTGGTTTTGCCGCTGCCGGTCGCGCCTGTCAAACACAAACTGACATCATGCGTGTAAACTTGCTGTAAGAAATCCAACATTTCTTCGGTGGCTGTTCCCATTTTAAGAAAATCAGCTTTTTGAAGCTGCTTTGGGTTAACCTTTCGGATGGATACCGAGAGTGCCTTTTCTTTGTCCACCATGTCAAAGCCTGTGGCTGTGATGCGAATATTGCCTGCAAGATGCCCCACCTGAATACACTGTGCATTATCCCAAATCATATTGCTTTCTCGCAGCATACGGCGCACAACGTCTACTGCGTGGCCGGGTGTACGGAAGTGCTCCGTAGCAGGTAACACTTCGCCGCTTGTGTAAGTGATTTTCACATCTTCCCAACTATTGATGTTCACTTCTTCCACGTCATCGCAAACGAGATATTTCGTTAAAAAAGAGTAGCGCAGCATTTCGTCGAGCAGCTTTGTAAGTAATTGCTCTTGAGTTAAGGAGCCGACTGTTAAGCTGTTTTCCTCTAAAAACTTACGCACATAGCTTGCGAGAAGCTCCTCGCTGTCTGCGACGTTATCTTCCAATAGCGAGGTATAATTTCGGCTGATATGCGCCTGTACTGCGGCAAGAATTTCGTAAAATGTTTGATTCGTAGGAATGACCTGCCTTTCTTTTGCGTGATAGAAAAATGGTAAAGCCCCTTACCAAAGGATTTTTTGGCAAGGGGCTTTGCTGTTGCAAATTTAGCGCGTATACCAGTTTTTTTGTTTAGGCTTTCTGGCAAATGATAACTGCTCTACCTCACAAACTTCGTACTTTTGATAGCGGCATTCTTTTGCAGCATCATGCATAGCGCTGCGGATTTTTTTTGTGTCGATGCCGTTTTGCACAGCACCCTCTAAAATGCCGTCCGCGTAAGTACGGCTTGGAATTCCAAGTCTGTTGCAATAGGGTTCATTCATAACGTATGCCATGATGGTATGCTTGTTTCCGGCTGCATCAGTTATACAAACTGCTTGCTTGCCGTAAAAGTTAGGATAGCCCTCATATCGGTCCAAGCTTTTTTCGCAGTCGGTTGTGATACGCCACAAAACACCGTCCACATGGCTGCCGATTTCGGGCAGAATAGTCGCAACCGCAGACAGCCCTGCACCACGAAAAGCAAGACGATATCCGTCAAGTCGTACCGCACCCACCGGCACGGCGGCAGGGCAGCGGTACTCCATTTGCCCAAAATTCATATTGCTGCCATAGGCAAAATACAAATTTTCCAAAGGTTCACCTCGTTTCTTCTCTACTATTTCTGTTTGGATTTAAACACGCATATTGCGATTTATCGTACCGCCAAGCGCGGTCGCCCGGCAGATTTTCCAGCAAATGCTCACGCACATTTTTGTATTCCGCGCCAATAAGGCCAAGGCGCAAAAGGAATGTGCGAAAGGTAAACGCCGGATTTTCAGTAATAGGTGTTTTCTTCATCTGCGTGCGGCTTTGATTGAGTGCCTGTGCCGAAATAGCAAGTGCCA
>JAVWZM010000098.1:0-5925 GCA_036661035.1 Oscillospiraceae bacterium | reverse complement strand
CGTTTTATAAGCTGCTGTTTTTGTGGTAAAAGCATTGCGCTTTACAAAGGCAGTGAAGGGCTTAAATAAGCTGACGTTTTACGCGCTCACGTTCCGACGCGCCACCGTCATCTTCATACCACATAGGGTTTAAGATGTTTACATAGCATGCTTCGCCCTCTTGAAACTCATTCCAATGAGGAGTTTCAATCTGCAAAAGCTGGTCGCCCATGCGCACCATGTATTTAGTGTAATCCGTTAAGAAAATACGCTTTTCAATTTTGGTTTTATATCCTTTATTCCTTTTTAAATCAATAGCATTGGGACGTGTAGCCAAAATCATTTCTCGCTTGCCTGCTTGCGGCAACGCACAGGGTATTTCTTGTGTGGTATCGCCTTTCGGATAAATTTTACCGTTTTCAATCATAACATTAATAAATGTGGATTGCCCCAAAAAGCTATGTACAAAACGGCTGTTCGGCTTGCTATACAGCTCTGTAGGCGTGCCGATTTGCACAATATTGCCCTGATCCATAACCATCATACGGTCCGACAGTGCCATAGCCTCAGATTGGTCATGTGTAACAAAGATAATTGTAAAATTGAACTTTTTTTGCAGCTCTTTAATTTCAAAGCGCATGGATTCGCGCAATTTCGGATCAAGGTTTGAAAGAGGCTCATCTAGCAGCATTACCTTCGGGTTAGTTACTATAGCCCTTGCAAGCGCAATGCGCTGCTGCTGTCCACCGGAAAGGTCTGATGGATACACCTTTTCCATTCCACTTAGCTTTGTATGCTCAAGTGCCTCGGCAACTTTCTTTTGAATGTCGTATTTGTTCATTTTCTGCACTTTAAGCGGCAGTGCGACATTCTCGAAAATATTCATATGCGGCCAAACGGCAAATGCCTGAAACACCATTCCGAGGCCACGTTCTTCCGGCGGCACATAAAGGTTTTTGCTTTTGATAGACACCGGTCTGCCGCATAGATGTATTTCGCCCTCAGACAAATCTTCAAAGCCTGCAATCATGCGCAGAGTTGTGGTTTTACCACAGCCCGATGGCCCAAGGAAAGAGAAACATTCTCCCTCCTCAATCTCGAGATTAAACCGATTGACAGCAGTCATGGTGCCAAGTGTTTTGGTTGTAAACTTTTTTGTTACGTCTTTTAGTACAATCTGGCTCATCTCGTTATATCCCCTTTCTGTCTTTGGTTATAAATGTAACTACGCTGTTGCACACAATAATCAAAGCAATGGCAACAGATGCCAGCGCAGATGCCTGAGGTATCATGCCGCTGTCACGCAGGGAATAAATAGCAACGCCAAGTGTACGTGTATACGGGCCGTACAGCAATACCGATGTTGTTAATTCTCGCATGGACGGTAGAAAGATTAAGAAAAATCCTGAAATCATGGCAGGGCGTATAAGCGGCAGAGTGATGTCTTTCAGCGACTCCATATGCGATGCGCCGCAAGAGCGTGCCGCGTCCTCAAGAGAGGAATGTACCTGTTGCAAAGATGCCGAGGCAGACTTCATGGAGAAAGAAAGATATCTTGCAATATACGCGATAAGGATAATCCATATTGTGTTATACAAATTGATTTTCAGCGCACCCGACCATGCCAAAATTACACCGATTGCAAGCACAGTGCCGGGTATGGAATACGGCAGTATTGATACAATTTCCAACACTTCTTTGCCTTTAGGACGTATTTTGTTTATAACATAAGCAATCATAACGCCGAGGAACATACAAATCACACCTGCACTAATAGACAGGAATAATGAGTTTGCGATGGAATCGCCTACCATTTTGTTGTTGAAAAGCACATTTGTGTAGTTCTTGAACGTAAAGTTTGCCGGTGTAAGGGGCAGACCGTATGCCTTTAGCAAGCCTACTAGGAATATCATCACTAAAGGAACAAGCACAATAACTATCAATGATAAAATAGCCAGCAGCAATAGCGGATATTTTGCGCCGCGCAATTTAATTAATGTTGGGCGCATGCTTTTGCCCTTAATAATATCGTAGCTGCCTGAACGCAAAACCACTTTTTGCACAACCAACGCGATAGACACAACCGCAACCAGCAATATAGAAAGTGCCGCCGCCTCGCGTATTCCTTGGAAATCGCCTGCGGAGCGATTGATAAGGTCGTAAATTTTCGTAGGCAAGGTGTATATATTCTGAGAAAATCCTAAAATAGACGGCACGCCGAAATGTGCCAGAGATGAAATAAGTATAAGCAATGCGCCTGCGGAAATGGCAGGCAGTACCAGCGGCAATGTAATTTTAAATATAACATAGCCCTGCTTTGCTCCTGCAATACGTGCAGACTCCTCTAAAGTTGGATCCATGCGCTCCAGCGCACTTACCACCTGCATAAATACAAAGGGGAAATAATAAGATACTTCCACAAAAATAATTCCTGCAATAGAGTTGATGTTTACGGGAGCCTGTGATAAATTAAAAATATCCATCAACCAGTTGTTTACATATCCGCCGCGCGCAGAAAGCATTAAGTCCCATGCCATTGCACCAAAAAAAGGTGGGAACATGTACGGAATGGTAAACAGCCCACGCATTAGGCCTTTTAAAGGAATATCGCTTCGCCCTAAAAGCCATGCATAGAAAAGCCCCATAATTGTGCCGAAAATAGTAACGCAAAATGCTATTTTGATAGTGTTCCACATTGCGCCGATATTTTCCTTACGGCCAATTGCATCTACAAAAAGCCTTACGTCAAATTTGCCTTCGCTGAAGAATGCATTGTAGATTATCATAAATACAGGAATAATAACCACAATAAATAAAATTACGAAGCTTAAAATAGTTAAAGCTTTATCAAGATTAAATTTCTTGCCGTCCATACGGGCAAGGTCTGAATTGCTGCGAACGCCTGCTATCTTCATGCCAACGCCTCCTCTGTTTGCGGATAATAAATAGGATCTATAAATCCAAGGCCTACTGTTTCGCCCTCTTTATACACACGCGAATTTAAAACATCTTGTGAATTACACTGCACTCTTATTTCATGATTGCCAAGCATAATAAAATAGTTGTACTGATTGCCAAGAAAGGTAACGCTTTTTACAACGCCTTTAATATGAGAATTTTCTTTAAACACAATGCTCATGGGGCGTATTCCCATTACGTTTTTTTCACCGCTGTGGAATCCGCTTGGCACTGTTGGCTCAAACAAAATTTCCTCGCCGACGTCAAATACAATGCCTCCGTTTTTCTCCGCCATGGGTATAAAATTAGAAACGCCTATAAAAGAGAATACAAAGCGATCGGCAGGCGTTTTGATAATTTCTTTGTCTGTACCTACCTGACAAATAGTACCGCTTTGGTTCATAATGGCAATGCTGTCGCAAAGCTGTAAAGCGGCCTCTTGGTCGTGAGTAATATACACTATTGTCGTGCCTATTTCTTTTTGTATCAATTGTATTTCTATCAGCATTTCCTCACGCAATTTTGCGTCCAGATTGGTAATTGGCTCGTCGAGCACAATAACATCATCAGAAGAAACCAGCGCGCGCGCAATGGCTACACGCTGCTGCTGCCCGCCCGAAAGCTGTGCAGGCAAATGCTTTTCGTAGCCTGTCATGCGCACTTGCTCCAACGCATACGCAACACGCTTTGCGATTTCCGCCTTTGGCACCTTGCGCTTTTTCATGGGATATGCCACGTTTTCGGCAACGCTCATATGCGGCCAAACGGCATAATCCTGAAAAACCACACCTATATTTCTTCTCTCGGGCGAAACGTCTATTTTCTTTTCCGCGCTGAATACGCAAGTATCACCTATGTAAATTTCTCCCTTTTCGGGCTTGATAAATCCGCACAAGCAGCGCACAAGCGTGGTTTTGCCGCAGCCTGACGGGCCAACTATACCCATAATACGGCTTTCGTTTATCGTCAGCGTAAAATTATCAACAATAACATTATTCCCGTAACGAAAGGTTATGCCTTTAAATTTGATGTCTGCCATCACAATCCTCCTAATCTTACTGGTTTTTTAAAACGACAGCGTAGCCATATCTGCCCGTTTACGCGGCAGAAGCTACGCTGTCGGAAATTTCCGAAATAAATTCGGATTTATAGCCTGTTCTTATTTAAATATTTTGTCGAAGCTTTCCAATATTTCAGCAGAATGTTCCGATAGGTATAAATCGTCTACCTTCATGCTGCGCTTTGCAATTTCTTCAACGCTAAGTCCGTTGCCGCCGGTTACGTCATTGCGCACGGTAGTAAGGTTATTCGCCACTAAAATTGCTTGTCCTTCTTTAGAAAGTATGTAATCGTACAGCAATTTGCCGTTATCCGAGTTTGCGCAGTTTTTAACAAGGGCAATAGGGCTTGTAATGGAAATCAAATTTTCTTCGGGATATGAAAAGCCGATTAAAGCGCCTTCGTTAGCAAGGTTCTGTGTTACGTAGTCAAGGCAAATGCCTATTTTGTATGCAGATGCGGCAATTTTGTTATGTGTTGCTGTTGTGCCGCTTTCAAGCTCTGCGCCGTTTGCCTTTAGCTTTGTAAAATAATCTGTGCCGAAAGCTTTATCGCCCATAAGCGCGCCTGTCATGTAGCAAGATGTTCCGGACGAGCCCGGATCTGTCATAATTATTTGACCTTTCCATTTTGGATCAAGTAAATCTTCCCAAGTTTTGGGCGCGTCTTCCGGCTTTACAAGATTTGTGTTGTAGCCAAACCCACCTACTACAAGGCGTGCGCCGCAATAGTAGCCGTCAGCATCTTCAAATTTATCATCAATTGCCTCTGCCTCAGGGGATTTGTACTGCTCTAAGATACCGTTCTTCTTAAATGTAATATAGTTGGACGGATCGCCTACCCAGATAACGTCTGCGGCAACTTGGCCCGATTGCTGCTCTGTAGCTATTTTGGTAACCACCTTGCCTGTGCCTGCAAAGTAATAGTCCATTTTAATGTCGGGATACTTTTTGGAAAATCCTTCTTTAATTGCTTGTAGCTGCCCTTCCTGCATGGAAGAATACAGCATTACCTCTCCTTTTGCCTCTTGTGGTGCGGCCGCAACCTCCGACACCGCAGTGCTTGCAGACACCGGTTTAGATGAAGGCTCCTTTGCGCCTCCGCAGCTTGTGGCTAAAGTGGAAAATGCCATTAACGTAGCAAGCCCCAGTAGCAAATTCTTTTTACCGTTCATAAAATTGTTCTCCTCTTCCTGTTTTGATTTTTCGATTTGTGTCTTTGCCTCGTAACTATAATATACCTGAGCGGTACAATAATTTCTAGTTCAACTATCATATTATACCAGTTTTTATGTTTTTGAACTATCTGCTTTTATCTATTTTGATGTTCAATTATGAATTTGAACTTGTTTTAAAGGCTTTGTTGATATAATATATTAGTTATGCAGTTATAATGTATTATTATATATATGTGGAGGGCAATGCAATGAAAAAAGCGAATAAAACGCGTATGCCGCACATAAGCTATTCTATGGCAACATGGCTTATGAATACAGCAATTCTCATTTCCTCGCTTCTTATTATTGCCGCTGTGCTTGAAAGCAATTACAAGCGCATTGCCATAAACGCCGCCACCTCTTTAAACAACGAGTTTTCAAAATATGTAGACCATATTTCTTCGCAAATACAAAAAACCATTCAGCACTATGCGCTGCAAACCTTCTATATGCCTGCCGTTACCACTTTGCGCACTTCAAACGAAATAACCAATTACGAGCAAATTTTGGGCATACGTGCGCTTGCCACATGCGTAAGCAGCAGTAATTTAATCCATTCTGTTTATGTGTACAATTCTGACAATCAATACGTTTACACCACCTTGGAATGTGGCTCGTATAAATTAAACGAGCTGCCCGACAGCGGTGCTGTGGAACTGCTTTCTCAGCACACAAATAATAGGCGCTGGCAGCCTATCCCACGCAAAATCACC
>JAVWZM010000097.1:0-6046 GCA_036661035.1 Oscillospiraceae bacterium | reverse complement strand
TATTTGAGCTCTATTCGTTGCGTACCCCAACATTTAGTATAGAGCCAAAAAACAAAGCCTAACTTATGTGAGTGCTAACATACGTGGGAAATTAAAACTGCACAGCAGTCTTAATAAACAAGTCGGCGAACTTGCTTATTTAAACCCAATCATATGCGCGTGCTGACGCACATGCATCAATAAAGGGATAGAATATATGGGAATAACTAATAAAGAGAAAAGCGGGCAAATAAATTTGCAAAGTAAGCGGTGCTTTAAATGGCAAGGGCTTACATCTTTTGATATTAAGATAATTGCACTTGTGTTAATGGTGCTTGATCATATACATTACTTTTTTGAATTTACAGGCAAAATACCTCTTGTTTTCACACAGCTTGGGCGAATATCCGCACCGCTGTTTTTATTTTGCGTAGTGGAGAGCTTTTGCCATACAAGCGATAAAAAACGCTATTTTTTGCGCATTTACTTCATTGCTGTTGGCATGGGGCTTATAACGTATTTGGGTAAGATGTTTAATCTAGTGCGTGGAGATGGATTTTACCCGATTAACGGCATTTTTCAAAGTCTTATTATAGTGCTGGTGCTGTTACAAGGCTTATATTTAATCGAAAATCATAAACGAGCTTTGGGCGCGGGCATAATATTGGCAACTTTTATATTGCCGATGTTTATTGTAAGACGATATACAGTACGCATAGTTGGCAAGATAGTGGAGTTCCTCGTTTCCACGATAATGCCACTGCATAATACAGTAACAGACGGCGGAACATGGTTTATTATAGGCGGAATGTTGCTGTATATTTTCAGAAAAAACAAATGGCTGCAAGCAAGCGTATATGCGCTTTATGCTGTTGCAAGCGAGCTTATTTGGTCGTGGTCTTATTATGGACAGTTTACATTTCAAGGAATGTTTACAGAGCATTTTCAGTGGCTGATGGCGTTTTCTGCTATTATAATGCTTATGTATAACGGCAAGCGTGGAAAACCCATGAAAAACCTATTTTATATTTTCTATCCCGCGCATATTTATATTCTATATGCCGCATCTTGCGTGGTGTATAACGTGCTTCATTAATTATGCCATGCAATATTCATACTTAAAAAGCAAGTGCCGTATAGTAAAAGAACATTAAATTTGAAACGGAAAAGCGAATGGTTGATTTTCAAGGTAAATTTCAGCGTTTTCTACCGTGAAACTTACTTTGAAAATTAACTTGGAAAAGCGAATTTAAACTTATTTACGGTAGTTGTTGACAATTTCCAATATTTGCATTATAATGAAATTGGAAAATTGTAGGTATAAGTATAACTGTTTATAAGGAGGCAGAAACATGGCTATCAATGGTATTTATGGGAGCGCGCAGTATTTTAAATATATGAGCAATGCCGCAAGTGTGCAGTCTAGTTTGCCCGCAAAAACGGCTGCTTCAGTGAACGATTTTGTGTTTTCGCAGATGAGTAAAGCCAATGCCGGCATGCAGAGCCTTATGAACACGCGCATGAGTGCATATAAGAATAATCTCGAGAAATACGCGGCATTTACCAAGGACTCTAAAAGCTTTAACGCTAATTTTGCCGCAAACACATCAGATTTAAAGGCGTCTGCATCTGCGCTAAGAGATTATGCGCGTTTCGGTGCAAATGCAAACCAAATAGGCAGCTCAAATTCGGCTGTATTATCCATTAAAAGCGGCAGCCTTAACGACGGGCAAAAGCTGAATGTCAGCGTGCAAAAGCTTGCTACACAGCAAACGGCTAAATCGTCTTCGTTTACATCTTCCCTTGGCTATACCCTTGGTGGGCAATCTAAAATAGAAATTACGGCAAAGGGCAAAACAAGCACACTGTCGTTTAATATGGCAAATGCCACCAACAATAAAGATGCTCTTACACAGATGGCAGGGCAGATTAATTCCGCAAAGCTTGGCGTAACTGCCACGGTGGAAACCAAAAACGGTAAATCTACCCTTTCCTTGGCGTCGGAAGAAACGGGCGCTGAAAACGCCTTTACGGCAAAGTTTACAGGCAATGCCGAAAAGCTGAATATGCAAACAACACAAGCCGCTGCAGACGCCGCCTATAAAGTGGACGGTAAAGACTATACCTCGGCTAAAAACGATATTACCATAGGCAATCAAGGCGTAAAAGCAACCCTTACTGGTGTGGGCTCGGCAGAAGTGCAAAATGGCAAAACGGATAATGGAAAAGCACTTGAAACCTTAAAGAATTTTGCACAGGATTATAATAAAAACGTGCAGTTCTTAAAAGCCAATTCAGGCAAATCAAACGAGATTAAGAATTTGGCGGAATCTTTTGCAAGCACTCGCTATTCGGCGCAATCTCTTGGCTCTATCGGCATCACAACTAAAAGTGACGGGCAGCTTTCGGTAGATGAGAAAAAGTTTGCCTCCGCCTTGGAAAAAGATCCTGAGGGCACACGCAAGGTGCTGGAAAAGCTTGCGCAAAACTCCTACGATAAAACTGTACAGGCTGCCAACAGCGCCAATAATCTGTACAAAGCCCCTGCTATGGACTCGGCAAGCGGTGGCGGCGCATACAACGCATATAAACAGTTTTATACTAACCCGGCTGCAGCCGCAAATGTATTGAATATGTTTTTGTAAAACGCGGGTTTTTTCCGATAAAAACGCCATGTGAATAAACGTATAATAATCGCCCCATATTATGAAATATGGGGCGATTTTCATGTCTGATAAGTATACAATTTGTATTAATATGCAATAATAAAACGATTTGTAAAGCATTATGGTTATATACTAAATGCTTTGGGCACAAGGCGCATAAAGCTGAATAAAGGCATATAAAGGCATATAAAGCTATATAAAGGCATATAAAGCTATATAAAGGCATATAAAGCTAAATAAATGCGCATAAAGCTGAATAAAGGCGCATAAAGTTCGGATAAAGCCGAATAAAACGCAAAAAGCGTTATGCTCTACGCCCTTGGCTTTCGGCAAGAGAAAAAGCACAGCCGCAATAGCTTTGACGGTATAGCCCATATTCCTTTGAAAGCTCTAGGCTGCGCTTATAGCCGTTTTTCTTTTTGAAATCCGCAGGCAGATATTTTACATTATATTCCTGTTCCAGTGCAAAGCCTATTTCGTTTAGCTTTGCGCTGTTTTTATGTGGGCTTATGGAAAGGGTAGTGGTAAAATAGTCGTAACCTTGTTCCTTTGCACGCTTAGCGGCTTTTTCCATGCGCAGACGGTAGCAAGCAAAGCATCGCTCGCCACCCTCCGGGATATCCTCAAGGCCATTTACTGCGGTGTAAAACACCTGTGCATCAAGGGCGTTTTCGATAAAATTTACTTTATTTCCAAGGGGCAAAATTTCGCTTACACGTTTAGCCTCTGCCATACGCCGATAATATTCGGTGTCGGGGGCAATATTGGGGTTGAAATAGTCTACGGTAATATCAAAATAATCGCACAGATATAAAAGCACATAGCTTTCGCAAGGGCCACAGCAAGAATGTAGTAATAAAGAGGGGCGGTTTTTGCTGCTTTTAATTTCTTCAAGCATTTTTTCGAGAATTAGCTGATAATTTTCCATAGTATCTCCATTTCTGCTTTTGGGGCTTTGCTGCCAATGCATTTAAACATTGCGAATTTTACTTGTGTGAAAATGTAGGCGCAAAGCAGATGCATATGCTCCGGAATACACAAGTCTTTCATCAATTATTACAAAAGAGTTAAAGAAAGCATTAAAGTTTGTTCACATTCTAACGTTATAATATAGTTATGCGACAGGGAAACAATTACACAAAGCGTTACACCCTGCGGCGTGCAAAATATTGCACTGCTTAGTCGAGATGAAAGAAATCTTTCTCTTGATATTATACAATTCAAAACAAGTCGGCTCGCTCTTTTATAGAGCCGGTCGGCGGCCAAAGACAATTTTTTAAAAATGCGTAATTCGAGAACGAATAACAGAAAATTTTAGAATATGCATTTTTAAAAATTAAAATAAATTATATAAAAGCTGCCTTTTAAAAAGGCGGCTTTTATTTGCGCAAAATGGCATGGCATAAGCACATAAACAGTATAATACCTTTTAAGCTTGAATATCAAGTAAAAGAGTGAAAAGAAGATGAAATACTAAAAAACTATTGCATTTTGTGTTAAAAGGCGGTACATTAAATAGCGGAGCGAGGATTGCTTGCGTTTTATAAATAAGTCTGCGGACTTGTTTATTAAAAGCTTATCCTATGTGTGTGCTATTGCACATGCAGGGCTAAAATTTACGAAACAGTTCTAATAATTTGCATAGCGCAGATAAAATATTAATATATAAAATATATTGCAAGGCTCGGTATTAACATGGAAAATAATCAAAAACAATCAACAGGCGCAAATGCGTTTATTGTGGATAATATGCTTTCGTGTGCAGCCTATTGGAGCTGCAGCGGTGCTTTAATAGCCAAGCTTACTCAGTATTATGGGTTTTCCCTTTCGGTGTCTAATATATTACTTTCGTTTCAAGGAATGTTGCTTGTTTTGCAGCTTTTTGGCGGTTACGCATACAGCCGTTCGGATAATAGACATGCTTTTTTGAAAAAGTACAATTTAGTGTGGCGGTTTTTTCTGCCATTGGTGCTTTTATCTACCATTTTGCCAAAGCAAATTGGCGGTGCTGTAATGATAGCCTCGCTTTTTATCATGGTGGCTACCTTTCAGTTTGTGTCGCCCGGGCAGAACGCTTGGCTGATATCCTGCGTGGAGGGCAAAGTAAAAAGCAATTACTATTCTATGCGAGATTTGTATTTTATGTTGCTGCTTACGGCAATGAATTTTGTGTTTGGCATCATGGTAGACGAAACGGCAGCCGTAGAAAAGCCGGCACTCGGCTTTGTGATGATTGGCATTGTGGTAGCGGCAGTATTGGCTATAAGCTTGTTTTTTCTTGTTAAAAAGCTTCCTGCGCCGGGCGCCGCATGCAAAAAAGAAAAGGGCACCTTCTGGTCCTCGGTGCTGCTGCCACTCCATGACAGCAAATTCAAAAGAGTACTGTGCTTTAATGCTATGTGGAACTTGTCAAATGCATTTATAGGCAGCTTTGCGGCACTATATCAAATACGTGTATTGAATTTAGACTATGTTTACGTAGTTTTTTGGGCTACAATAGGAAACGCGGCGCGAGTTATCAGCATACCTCTTTTTGCACGATTGGCACAGCGCATAGGCTGGAAAAAGGTGGTAAAGCTCTGCATGTGCATCACGCTTATTACAGGTGTTATGTGGATGCTTACCACAAAAGAAACATGTGCGATAATGTTTCCGTTGGTTACTATACTGGGGCCGGTTACAAATGGTGGTCTTGGCGTTGGTATGTTTAAGTTTCAAGTGGTAAATAGCCCGGCTGACGAAACCAGCATTTACTTTTCCACAAACGCGGCACTTGCAGGAATTTCTTCGGTGCTTGGTACGGCGATGTGTTCTGCAATTGTAGAGGTTTTAAGTAGGCAAAGTGCGTCGCCTGCGTACTGGATAGTGTTTGCAATAGGTATTGTAGGCGTTATTGCTTCTATTTATCTGGTACATATTTCCCCGTTTGCAGGCGATAAGCAGTAGCGGTGCTTGGTGATTTACTAACAGGTTGTTTGGTGCGGGTAGCCAAGGGCTTTTGAGCCTTTTAAGCACATGGAACGCAGCTATGCGGTTTTGACAAAAAATGAGAGCATGCAGAAATATCTGCATGCTCTTTGCTTGTATAAAAGCAATTAATGGGGTGCTTACATAGTTAAAAGTGTAAGCACGTCAATAATTTTGTGCTGCCCATGTGCCATTACAAACAAATTTGCCTCAGCATAAATCTGCTTGCGTGCAAGCACCATAAATTCCCGTGCGCGCTCTATATCGGCAATGTGTAGTGGCTGGGAAGTAAGGCTTTGCTGCATGTTGAGTATTCTGCCGCAGGTGCGCTCGCAATGGGATACAATAGCGCTGCAAATGGCGCGCTCGCAGGCAATGTCTGTAGAGGCGGCCTTAATCAGCGCCAATACATGGTGCGCATTTTCAAGGCTGAC
>JAVWZM010000096.1:0-7016 GCA_036661035.1 Oscillospiraceae bacterium | reverse complement strand
TGGAGTATATTCGCTGTATGTAGCGGACTTGAAAGCACCTGTAATGCCCTGTAGCATAGATAATTCAAACACCGGATTTGTTATTTTGTTAAATGAATTTAGTATATCGGAAAAGGTCATTTTCTTGTCGGCAAGACTGTTTGCAATCTCTACGCCCACAAATAGCGGTAGTGCCGCCGGTGCCGTCCAATCTATTGTATACGATATACCGCCAATGTTAAGCGCGTAATTTTGTTGCCCTTGTAAGTCTTCAAACTCCTCCTCTTTTTTCTTCTCTTCCTTGCCACCTGTTATTAATCCGCTAATAGCAAGCCATGCGCCAAATGCCATTATTGCCGTGCCGCTCAACGCTGATGCAAACTGGTCTATTACATGCCCTGCTGTCATTTCACCGTTTTTCACCGATATAAGGGCGTTCATTGTTCCGCTAAGCAGCCCAAACGGCGAATATTCCATGCCACGTCTTAATATGTTTATCGGTGTTTTGTTGAATGGCATAATGCCTTCTGCTACCATACTCGCTGCGCCTAATCCTATTTTACTCATAGGGTTTTTTGTGCTACTTGCTGCGTTTTCAAGCTTGCGCTTTCCTCGCGATATAAAGCTTGCCAGTGCGCATGCGTCACGATATGTGGCTTTCTGTGCCTCTAGCGTGGCATATTGCCGTATGCTTTCAAGCTGCATGTTGCTTACTTTTGTGCCCGCGTAAATCTGCGGAGGTGTAAGCCCACGCGCTTTCATTGCCTGCGAAAAAGAGGAAACATATGCTCCCTTTAAGAAAAACATGTCCTCCGCCTCAAGTGCCTTAAAATTGAAGGCTCGCGCATTTTCCAAAAGCTTTGTTTTGAATATTTTGCGCTTGTCCTGTATACCGCTGCCTATGTCGTATTTGCTCTCGCCTTTAATTTCTTTTTCAAACATGTCAAAATCATTTTCGGCAAAAGCTTTTAATCGTTTGTCCTCTTTTGCGATTGGGTTTAATATGCTTTTTGTTCTTTGCTCTTGTGGTAGCAGTATGCGTTCCGGCACTATACCCATTATATTTTTAAGCTGACGCACAGGCACAAACACCATGTTACCAAGTATGTTTTTAATATGTGTGCGCGAGTTGCCAAGCATGGACAGATACCGCCACGCATTAAGCTTATCTTGCCATGTAGCCGGCACACTGTCTGCTACGTATTGCTGTATAGCCTCTACGGCAATATCTGTTTGCCGTGTATCTTTGGCATCAAGCAAATTTTGTGCAAGCTCTACGGGTATTTCTATGTTGGGAATTTTATTTGAAAACTTTTCGCTAAGCTCCTTGTTTACTTTAACCACGGATTTTTCTAGCGAATACAGCCTACCGTCTGGCGTAAGTCTTTTTAACAGCCTTGCCGCCTGTAGGTTTTGCCCTGCTGTGCTAAACTCAAGTATCATATCAGCTATCATCTTTTTTACAAGGGCAGCATCTTTGTTTTGTACAGCCTCGTTATACAGAGTTTGCCCCAGTGCCAAGGTGTATTTTGTGGGCTTTACTTTTCCGTCTATAACGTCTGTCCACGTTTTCAATGCGCCCTCAAATCCGTCCTCTAGGATAATATTCTCTGCGCTTTCCATTGCCTTTTTATCCGTGATTACCTCGTGCGAAAGCCGCCCTGCCGCAATGTCTTTTTTGATAAGGTCTACAGTTGGCTCATTTGTCGCGCCTGCCTCTGCCATGGTTCGCGCATATTTAGACACGTACCGGTCTTTTGCTGTACGCTTTGGCAGATTTACATCTCGCACAGGTTTTTCGCCCGGCTTTATTGTTCCGTACTTTTTATTCAGCTCGTCTATTGTAGCATCTGTATCAGATATAGAATGTTGTGCATCTTTTTTATTAGTTTGCATATAATTGGTATTGACACCACTTGCCACCGTTTTGCCTTTTGCGTCTTTAAATGCTTTTTCGTAGAGTTTGCTTATTTCAAGCAAGCTCTTTTCTTCTGCCGTGCCACGAAAGCGCACAAGCAAATCTTTTACCCAGTTTTGAATACGGGTAAACAAGCCTGTGTCGGTTTCGGCAAGGCGCGATATCATTTTTTCGTCTTTTAAATAGTTTTCCGCAAAGGTTGCCACTATTTCGCGGTTGATGCCGTCTTTGTCAAGCTCAATGCCGTTTGCAGCATATGTTTCTTTGATGCTTTGCCTGTATTCGTCAAGAGTTAGCCCTTTTTCGTTCAGCGTGTTGTAAAACACATCACTGTCCATTATAGCGTTTGCAAGGTCGTTATATTTGCCGCTTGCCTCTATAAAATGGGTAAGCTCATGTACAAACACATTTTTAATAGGCGTTTTGCTCTTATTACTGATGTATATTACGCCGTTTTCGTACTTGCCGTTAATGTTGTCACTAAGGGTATCAACAAAGCGTACAGGCACGCCCAGCCGCCGTGACAAGTCCATAACCTTGTTAATCTTTGTGTGGTCTTGCACTCCTGCACGCTGCGCGCTGTACACTATGTTGTTATTTTCGTCTATTCGCCGCTGTTCGTCCCACTTTGGCGCGTGATAAATGTTTTTACTCGCATCCACGATATCACCGTTGACATCGTGAGCGAGCTGTGGTATATTAAGATTAGAGCCTAAGCTTTTTACGGGGTGTAACACTGATTTTTCAGTGTAGCTCCGAGCTGACGGCTCTATTTTTATGCCATCAATTATGCCTGCCATTTCACCGCTAATGGTATGTCCATAATATTTTCGCCCCATACTGGTATCCCTCACCCTTATATGCGCAACATAATCCTCGCCGCCGATAGAGATTGGGCTGTCATAATATGTATATCCATTTATATTTTGTTTGCCTTTTGTATACGGTTCACTCGCTACATATTCCGCATTTTCAATAAGTTCTGGCACGTGAAACGCGCTTGCGTATTTAGTTGGAGTAAGGTTTCCACTCAATAGCTTGTCTAAGCCGTTTCTCGATATGTCTATCACCATTTGCGTCGCTTTGTTTGTCACTCTGTCGGGGAAATGTGTTTTTGCATACTCGATTACATTTTTGCGTGCAAGGTTAAAGTTTGACAGCACATTTGCATCGAATAGCCCGAGGTTTGCCACCACTTTGTTTTTTGTACTCTGCACAACAGTTTCTTGCCCTGCGTACATTGGCTCGGCGGCTGTAGTTGTTGGCATTGCTGTATCATTTGCAACGCTCTGCGGCGGTTTGTTTTTGCCGACGGTGCTTGTAATGGCTGTGTTGGTGATTAGTGTTGGAGCCGCCAAAAGTGCGGCTAATCTCGCGCCACCGATACCGCTTTCCAGTATTCTTTGCCTATCTTCTGCACTTGTGGCACTGCGCACTAGCCCGTCTTTTGAAAGTGCGCGCTTTTCTGTTTCAATGCCTACTACTTCTTGTGCACTTTCTTGCAATCCCTCAGATGCCACATTTATGCCGTACTTTGCGGCCAGCTTGCCTATTTTTTGCAAAGTGCTTTCTGCTGCTTTTTCGGCACCTTTTTTCGCAAGCAATTTTGCCGTTGATTTTACACCGGCTTTGCCTAGCAGATTTATAACCTTACCTATGCCAAGTGTAGTCGAATGATGTTCGCCTACAGCAACAACCTTATGGTAAATAAACGGTGCTGACAGGCTCGTCCACATCATGGGCGGGTCTGTTTGTTTTGCGCTCAATTGTCGGCAGAAGTGATTTAACTCGCCCTTATTTCGCTATCTACAAAAAAGAGATATTCGAAACTTTTATTGAAATACTTGCACAGTGCCATACACTCGGACGGATAAAATCTTCCGCTTTTCATTTTCTGCTCAAAAGTATTTCGGCTCACCCCAATAATTTTTGCCATGTCATCATTACTCAATTTGTGAAAAGCTTTTTGACCCAATAGATTTGCGTACACTTACTCACCCCCTTTTTAGCACTTGTTACGTTTACGAAACTTTATCCGCAAAAAAAATTAAGGCAGGTCTTACTCCATAATACTCGCAAAATTTCTGAATTTCTTCTCGAAAAAAATCGCTCTCGCCTGTCATTTTGCTATATAGTGTAACCTTGCTTATACCCATTATCGCTGCGGCATCAAGTATCGTCTCGCCTTTCTTTAAGACTGCGTTTCTAAATGATTTTTCATCAAACATAATCGTCACCTCCGTTCGTTGCGTTTCCGTAACTAAACTATACCACTGTAGTTTTGCAATGTCAATACATAAACGAAACTTTTTTAAATTTTAGTTGCGTTTTCGTTACGTATATGTTAGAATAGAGTTGTCGGAGGTGTACTTATGGAATTTAAGGATTTAATAAAAACTAAAAGATTACATTTAAACAAAACATTGGAAGAAATCGGAAATGCTGTCGGAGTTAGCAAAGCCACTGTCCAACGGTGGGAGAGTGGTGAAATCAAAAATATACGCAGAGATAAAATAGGAAATTTAGCTAATGCTTTGGAGGTATCACCAGATTACATTATGGGTTGGGGTGAAACTTCTCAAAAATCCATTTTTGGCGATAATCCGCAATACGAAAAAAAGCCCACCACCGAAAACGGCAGCGAGCTTGACACAAGCGAGCAAACGCTTATAGATACATATCGTGATATGACACCAAAAGGGCAAAAGGTGTTACTTGATACAGCAGAAACCCTCCACGAGAATTTTAAAAGGGACGATTGTGCTTTAATCGAAAAAGAGGTAGGAAAAGTTTGAATAATAAAAAAGCTGTTAAACTATTTGGAAATAAGGAAATCCGCACTGTATGGGATGCAGATTTAGAAGAGTGGTATTTTTCTATTGTAGATGTCGTGAGCGTTTTAACGGAAAGCGCTGATGCTACTGCATATTGGCGTAAGATGAAACAGCGACTAAAAGCGGAGGGAAATGAAACCGTGACAAATTGTCACGGTTTGAAAATGTTTGCCTCTGATGGAAAAATGCGCTTGACCGATGTGGCAACCACAGCGCAGCTGCTACGCATTATACAGTCTATCCCCTCGCCAAAAGCCGAGCCATTTAAACAATGGTTAGCACAAGTCGGCAGTGATAGGCTTGATGAAACCGCCGATCCCGAATTAGCTATCGATAGAGCCTTGTTGATGTACAAGAAAAAAGGCTATTCCGAAAAATGGATAAATCAGCGTCTAAAATCTATTGAATTTCGCAAGGATTTAACAGACGAGTGGGACAGGGTAGGTGTTAAAAATCAAGAATATGCAATACTTACCAACGAAATTACAAAAGCTTGGTCAGATATGACTACAGGCGAATATAAAGCGCATAAGGGATTGAAAAAGGAGAGCCTACGCGATAATATGACGAATACCGAGCTAGTGCTTAATATGCTTGCGGAGCTTTCCACTACGGAAATATCTAAGACGGTTGATCCTAAAACACTATCAGAAAGCAGGCAAGTAGCACAGCAAGGCGGCACTGTTGCAAAAAACGCAAGATTGGAATTAGAACAAAAGACAGGGCGAAAAGCTATTTCAAAAACAACGGCAAAAAACAAGAACGAGTTGGACAAATAAAACGGAGGAATTGATATGCTTGCTATCAAACACATTTTATTAATCCTTGGTGAAAAAGACGAGAAAGAGCGCGAGCGAATGGTGGCAAAGCTTTCATCTGTCGATGCAAAGGACATGCTAAAATACGTGCTGCGCGAAAGGCTGAAAGATCCGCAGGCGAGAAGATAACGCGTACAATGCGTCATGGGTTTAAAACAAAAAAACGCCCTCGGTGTTACTAGCACCAAGAGCGATATATAAGCGGCTTATCTACAAGAGATAATACACACCTAAGCATCTGTATTATACCTCTTTTGATAGGCTTTGTAAAGTGTTATTAAAGGGGGATATTTTTATGGGTAAAAGGGTAAACACCGCCATGTGGCTTGAAAAACAAGGACGCTGGCAAATAAAAGTGCAAAAGGATAACGAACGCCGCACGTTCACAAGCTCCAAGCAAGGCCGCACAGGGCAACGAGAGACCAACGCCAAAGCCGATGCATGGCTGGACGACGGAATAGAGGGCACTAGCACGCGTATTTCCGACCTTTACAAAGAATTTATAAAAGCAAAGCAAGCACAGGGCAAAGCAATTACCTTTGCATAATGTCAAGATACGAATATTACATAGCCCCTGCAATAGGGCGTAGAAAGATATCATCAATTACCGAACAGGACTTACAAGATATAATTAACAATGCGTATTCAAAGAAGAAACTAGCCGCAAAGACCTTGCAAAACATACGTGGTGATTTGACATCATTCCTTAAATTCTGCCGTCATAAAAAGGTAACCACACTTACGTCTGAGGAAATTACTATCCCTGCCGGAGCGGCAAAACCGCAAAAGCAAATACTACAGCCTGCCGACCTCGCAAAATTGTTTAATAGCTGCCATACACTATTTCGGGGCAAAGAGATTGACGAGCCATATATATATGCGTTTCGATTAGAAGTACTTACAGGCCTACGCCCCGGCGAAATAATAGGCTTGCGGTGGAGTGATATATTCAACAACAAAATCCACGTGCAACGCTCAATCAACACTTATGGTGAAACCACAAGCGGCAAAAACGATAACGCCATTCGTACTATCACTTTATCCAGTCTTGCTGTGCAAGTGCTAGAGCATCAAAAGAGTTGTAATGATAATGCTGACACGGTATTTGACATAAGCAATACGGATAATTACTGGAAACGCTGGAAGAAATACTGCAAATATAATGGAATACCATGTATATCTCCATACGAACTGAGGCATACGTTTGTGTCTATAGCAAAGGTATTGCCCGACGGCCAAGTAAAAAGCATAGTAGGGCATAGCAAGAATATGGACACCTTCGGAATATACGGCCATACAGTAGACGGTGAGGATTTGCAGGCATCTTTGCAAATAGATGCAATCTTTAAAACCCTGTTAAAAACCACAAGCCCAGCAGCTCTAGCAAAATAAGGCTCTTTGTCAAATGTTGGGGTAGCCACCTATAAAATATGAATTGCGCCAAGGTGTTCTATGCAAGAATGCCTT
>JAVWZM010000095.1:0-7096 GCA_036661035.1 Oscillospiraceae bacterium | reverse complement strand
AATATTTTAGATGCATTGCAAAATGTTTTAGTTGCAACAGAAATTGGCGAATATACGCAAAACGACATTGTAAATGCAGTGCTTAGCGACAAAGCGGCTACTTGTAAAGAAAAGCAAATTAATATGGATATTGATGTGGCAGTACCTGCAAATATCAACATAGAAAAGCTGCATATTTGCAGTGTATTTGCAAATTTATTAGATAACGCAATCAAAGCGGTAAGCACCGCTGAAGTAAAAGATAAAAGCATCATAGTCAGAGCGCGATGTGAACCGCAATATTTATTTATTAAAGTAGAAAACAAATATGCAAGCTTGCCAAAAACAGAGCGTCATGGCTATGGCCTTGAAATAGTAAACGATATAGCAAATAAATATAATGGCGAGCTTGTGACACAAAAGGCAAACGGAACATTCACAGCCATAGTTTCTCTTAAAATATGATAAAGCAGCTTTTTCACAGTCAGCTTTCATATAAAATGCCCTCCGTTTTCAAATTTAATTATCTATGCCGAAGTGTTAATTAGCATTGTTATCTCTCTGTAATTCGGAGTATTGCTAAGGAAGTCTTGTTTTGAAATAAGCGCGTAAATTTCTTTTTCTCCTGTTGTGGTTTGAGGTGTGCCGTTTGCCTGTTCAAAAACAAAATCGTATTTTCGTATATCGGAAACCACAAGTAAATCCTCGCCAGTTTCGGCGATTATTTTAATAGGAGCGTTTTCTGCCGATTCAACATTGCAAAGCGTCAATTCGGTTTCGTCGCCTGTTTCTAAATCGATGGCATATCTATTTGTTTTGGTTTTTACAATCCCGTTTTCATCTCGCACTGCCATACCTCTGTAAATAAGCTTATTATCGTAAATCCCTTCAATAACTTCGCCGCTGTAAAGAGGGAAATCTTTGCTTAGTGGGCATTTAGAGCCATTTGCGGAAATCAGCTTTTCTTCGCCGCTGTCCAGCGAAACGGAGTACACATTCCCTGAATCAGCATTTACGTTGCCACCGCTGCTTACTATATAGTATAAAACATTGCCCTTTATATAAAATATGCGAGAATGTAAAAATCCATTTTCTTTCATGGAAAAAGCAAGGTGCTGCTCTTTTGTTTGCACATTTAAAAGCGATATTTTATATTCTGTTTCAGTGGTTGCGGAAATATTTTCGTCATTGAGTTGCCTTTCAATAAGAACAATATTGTTTCCATATGCTTGTGCTATGGATATGCTTTGGGATATATCTTCGCACAAAACCTCGGGGTTGCCACCACTAGGTGCTGCATACATCAGCGTTTTTGTGCCATTCGCCATTTTATTCACACAAAAATATATGCCGCCTATATCGTCGGCTGCCGCAAAATACTGCACATTGTTGTCGCCGCTGTAAAAGTACGGATTGCGCTCAAAGCTTTCTCCGCTTGCAAGGCGATAAACAGTTTGCCTCTGTGCGCCTGTAGCATCTGTTTTTATAAGCTCCGGCGGCGAAGTTTCAGTGCCGTTTTGGAAATACAAAAGCATATCATCATCGGCTAAAAGCTCGTTTCCGTTCATAGCACTGCCGTTTGCGGATATATACGCGGTGCATGCATCGGTGCTATGCTCGCAGCTTGGCGAGTTGCAGGTGACTACTTGCTGCTTTGCGGCATAATCTGTAAAAATAATATTTTGATACCCTTTTTGCCAGTTGCAGTCAAGGCCGTAATATCCGTTTTTGACGCAGAGGGTAAGCAAATGCAGATTATTGCCTTTTTCGGCAGGGCTTGCCACGCTTTGTGCTAATGGAACGCTTGCCGTGGTGCCGGTGTTTTGTGCGCTATCGCTTTCTGCCTTTGGTGCGCCTATTTTTGAGCAGGAGCTGAAGGCAAGCACCGCGCATAGTATTAAAGCCGTTAGTTTTTTCATGTTAAATCCTCCTAGCCTATGTTTTGTGCTTAGTATAAAGCATGCAGTTTTCTAAAATGTTTCAAAAAATTATTATTTTGAAAGCTCATCATATTCGCTTGTAGACATAGGGAAAACGCCAAGGGTTATGGCATTGCTGCTTTGCTGTGCGTATATGTATAGCTGTGCGGTTTTAGAATATGCCGACACTGGGTTATTGTAAAATGCTGTTTCGGTATTTGCGTTTTCTTTTATTTCAAAATCCTCAAAGCCATTAAGCTTTAAATACTCGGTATATTTATTTAGCAAATCAAGGCTGTTCGTTTTTTGCACTGTAGCTGTGTTGCACACGCTTGCAAAGCTTATTATCGCACCATATTGCGGCTCGGTTTCCACAGTGAAAGAATATTCGCCGTTATTCCATGCATATTGGCAAAACCCCATTTCATCGGTATTATATATGCACGGGCTTGTCGCTTTTTGGCTTAAAGCTGCACGATAATACTTTGCTGTGTCGGTGCAAAGCACTTGGGACGCTTCAAGAGAATTTACGGCATCTAAAACAGCTTTATGTGCAGCCTTATTTATGGCGGTATCGGTTTGCGCATTATCTTCATAATCATACATCGGCGTCCACTTTAAAAAACGTTCGCCGTAAATGTGCTTACGCAGATACATTTCGTTTGCAAGATAATTTTCTTTCGCCTTTGCAGATAGCTGACCATCGGCTGTTGGGCGAAGAATATCTGCGGAAAAAAGCTTTGCATCATCAAGCCTAAACATCAGCTTTGGCAAAAAAGCAAAGCAGGTAACAAGTATAAGTACTGCTAACATGATGAAGGCTTGTTTAGCTTTTCGCATTGTTGCTCACCTCCGCAGCCTTTAGATTTTTGGGCAAGGGCAAATTGTTTTCGGTAGCAATAAGTTTTTTAAGGGAAAAGCTTACTGCCGTGCCTTTGCCGAGGGTGCTTTCGATTTTAAGAGCCGTGCCGTGCAAATTGCAGATTTTTTTGCATAGGGCAAGCCCCATTCCACTGCCGTTTTGCGCGTGGGTGCGCGATTTATCCACCATGTAAAACGGCTCCTCTATGCGAGATAATTCTTCGGCAGGTATGCCACAGCCCTCGTCTTTTACGCAAAAGCGATATTCGCTTTCATCTTCCTCTGCAAATACCCACACTGTTTTGCCGCTTGCACTTGCGCGCATTGCATTTAATATAAGATTATACAGTAAATCCACAAGCAAATCCTTGTCGGCAAGCACCGTGCCGTTTGCAGAAAAAGATATATTTACAAGCACCTCGCTTTGGGGTAAGCTGCGTTCAAGCGAGGTTTTTACAATGCCAAGGGTTACGGCGCAAAGCGCAATCTTGTTTTCGCTTTCAAGATGCATTAATTGCATAAGCTTATGGCTTAAAGTTTCAAGCCGCTTTGATTCATAATAAATATAATTCGCCGCTGTTTTTTGCGTTTCTATATCCCGCACACCTGTGCGCAAGATATCCGCATAGCCTAAAATGGAAGTCATAGGCGTTTTCAATTCGTGGGTAAATGCCGATACAAAATCGTTGCGCTCTTTAATAGAGGCATTAAGCATTTGTATTTTCGCCTCTACGGCATCTGCCATAATATTAAAGCTTTGGCTTAAATCGCCTATTTCGTCGGTGGTATGTATATTTGTACGTTTATCAAAAGCCCCCGAGGCAATCTCACGGCTTACTGCGTCTAGGCGGCGCACATGGCGAGTAAGCCATAGCGACACTATAAACGCCGCCGCCCCTGCTGCGGCAAGTGCAATTAATTCTATACGCAGAAATGTGGCAAGCTGTGCATCTCTTGCGGCAAAAAGCGAGGTTATCGGATATGCACTCAGCAAATATATGGCGTCTTTATCTGTAACAAGGCGCGAGGAAAGGCAAATATAGCTTTCTGCTTTTTCTTTTAATAAATACACTTTTTCTTCGCCAAGCTTTATTATTTCAATTTGCCGTGTTTTGCCTATTTCAAGTGGCAGGTTAGAAAACACAGATGCATAATCGGCGGTATAAATAGCAAAGCTGTAGGCGGCGCCTGCGTTATCCGCAAGGCTTTTGCCGTATTGATATAGCTGTATCGTGCTTTTTTGCTCTTGCAAAATAGCAAGCTCAAGGGCGTATTTTTCGCGAATATGGCTTTGCGTATTCTGCTGTATGGCAATTTTGAAATTGCGATTAAAATCATCTTTAATCATCACATATCCGCCAAGGGATAAAACCATACCCAGTAAAAGCACCATTGCCGCAGTAAGCTTATATGCAAATTTCATCTCTCGCCCTCCAGCCTATATCCTATTTTGGGTATAGTGCGAATATGCTCCTCCCACGAAAGCTTTTTGCGCAGACGATGCACATGTATATCCAGTGTGCGCGTATCATACTGTGCGGCATCGCCCCATACGCGCTCGTACAGTACATCGCGAAAAAGGGCGATGCCGCGGTTATTTAAAAAGGCAATAAGCAGTTCATATTCCATATGCGTCAGTGCCACAGCCTCGCCGCCCTTTGATACACAGTGGGTTGCGGTGTTTATCGTTACGCCAAAAAGCTCAACTTCTCCTTTTGCGCGTCCTGCGCGGCGCAGCACCATTTCCACTCTGGCTAAAAGCTCGGCAGGCTCAAAGGGCTTTACAATATAATCGTCCGCGCCCATGCGAAGGCCCTTTACCTTGTCTGCAAGGGCAGATTTGGCAGTGATGAAAATTACAGGCGTGCCAAGGGGCTTTATATATTCCATAAGCTCGTAGCCGTCCACCTTTGGCAGCATAATGTCAAGCAGCACAAGGTCGTATTCAGTTATCTCTATTTTGTTTGCCGCGTTTTCACCGTCCATAGATATTTCGGTAGCATAGCCTGCTGTGCGCAAGGTCATTTCGATAAGCCTTGAAATGGGCTTTTCGTCCTCCACTATTAAAATCGGTTTCATATTTAAACCTCCGAATATTTTTACTCTATTATACATTTTATACGCAAATGTTTCAAAATTGTTTCTAAAATAAAATTTTCAAAGCAAATGCACAATTAAAACTGTCACGACAGTTTTAATAAAACAGTTTGAAGTTTTTACCATTAAAGCGTATAATTTATTTATGATTAAACAAGTAAGTTAGGAGATAAATATGGAATATTGGCCGCTATTTGCATTGATTGCACTGGCTTTTGTAATTTATAGTATTTACGAATTTGTCAGTAAGAATAAAAAGCTTGAAAACCGCCTTAAAAACAAATTTGGCAAAGCCCCAAGCAATAAATATAAGTGCGCAAGCCCTAGCTTGTTATGGGAAGAGCTACGCGCAAGTGGCAGTATTGGCAGCTATGTGGACGATACAACCTGGCGGGACTTAGACCTTGAAGATGTCTACGAGAGAATAGACAATTGCGATACAACAATAGGGCAGGAATATTTGTATGCCAATTTGCATGCTTTACAAGAAGATGATAAATTCCTTTTGCAAAGAGAGCAGCTTATAAATGTGTTTAAGCAGGAGGATATACGCCTTGCCACTCAAAAAATATTAGCAAAGCTAGGTAAACGTACAGGGCAAAGCCTTGCCACGCTTTTGTTTGAACCGGATTTATTTGCACTTGTTAATCCAAAGCAATACATATTTTTTGCCGTATTGCCACTGATAATGGCTTGCGTTTTGCCTTTTTCGCTCAAAGCGGGTTTTATACTTATAATGGCTGCATTTATTGTTAATATGTGCATTTTCAATAAAGCAAAAAAAGAATTAGAAAGCAATCTCGAAACAGTAAGCTATTTAATGTGCGCTGTAAAGACAGGCGAAAAGCTGTGCGAGCAATTGAAAAATGCGTGCCCTCAATATTGTCAAAAGCTTGATGCGGCATTATCTATATGTAAAAAGTTCAGGTTTGGAGCGGCTGTGCTTTCGGTTTCTCCGCAAACAGATGCTGATGTAATTGTATATTTTTTTGGCATGCTTACCTTGCAGCCGATAATACAGTATAATAAATCCATTAATATAGTAAAAGAGCATCAAGCACAAATATCGGATATTTACACTCTTTTAGGAGAAATAGATATATCAATCTGCCTTTTGTCCTATCGCGCAAGCCTTGAACAATACACCATTCCTAAGGCAACCGATGCCGTCAAGCTGAAATTTACGGATATTACCCACCCGCTTTTGAATGGAGCCGTACCGAATAGTGCCGCAATAGAAAGCAATTGGCTTTTAACAGGCTCTAACGCGTCAGGAAAATCCACTTTTATCAAAGCTGTTGCCCTTAATATTATTATGGCGCAAACTATTTTCACCTGCACCGCAGCCGAGGCAGCACTTAAATTTTGCAAGGTAGTTACATCTATGGCGGTTGCCGATAATGTAACAAGCGGCGAAAGCTATTTTGTAGCCGAGATAAAATCCATGCTGCGCATCGTGCAAAGCGCACAAACAAATAAGCCATGCTATTGCTTTATAGACGAAATTTTAAAAGGAACAAATACGGTGGAGCGCATAGCGGCATCGCAAGCAGTGCTGCAATTTATCACAGGGCAAGATAATTGCCTGTGCATTGCCGCCACGCATGATATTGAGCTGACGCAGATGTTGGCGCAATTTTACACCAACATGCATTTTAGCGAAAAAATAACGCAAAATGGTGTTAGCTTTGATTATTTGCTTAAATGCGGAGCGTCCGATACCAGAAATGCGATACGGCTTTTGGAATATTACAAATTCCCTGCCGAAATTATTAACAAGGCAAATGAAATAGCGGATAATAGCGGGGAAAGCAATATAGGCAGTGGCATTGCCAAAAATTAAAGCTTAATTTAAAACGAACAAATGGCGCTGCTACCGATGTGTAACACATCGGCAGTAGCGCCATTTTAAAGGCTTATTGGTGTCGTCTTTATTCGATAAAATTCTTTCACCTTTCATCTATATGATAAGGGATAGAAAAAGATTTTACGCTTTGGAATATTATGCTTACAACCTTATTGATAAATTATAAGCCACTATTTTGCAAAGAAAATTCTTTGTGCATCAACATCTACTTTCGCCGAAACGTCAAAAGGAATGATACACCTTGGCGTGGCATGGCCGACATTCAAATTAAAAACGATAGGCAGCGTAGGATTGTCGACAACGCTAACAATGATTTCCCTATATTGCTCCATGTACTTTTCGTCCATTGGTTTCCCCACGAGAATACCGGCAA
>JAVWZM010000094.1:0-7215 GCA_036661035.1 Oscillospiraceae bacterium | reverse complement strand
GCATTCTTGCATAGAACACCTTGGCGCAATTCATATTTTATAGGTGGCTACCCCAACATTTGACAAAGAGCCATTATACAAAAAGCATGGCGTTTTGCCCTGCTTTTGTTTGTTGGCTCTATTCGTTGCGTACCCCAACATTTAGTATAGAGCCTTTTTATTTTTGCCTATATGCGGCGTTGCGTCGCGGAAACCGGATTCTAATGTGTTTTCAAGTACCAGAGATTTTGCCGCGCCACGCGAAACGCAATTTATAGGATCGTCTGCTACAATTGTTTTTACCTTTAGCATGCGCTCGCAGTATGTGGATAAGCCCTTTAAAAGCGCACTTCCTCCTGTAAGATATATCCCCTCGGTGAAAATATCTCCCGAAAGTTCAGGCGGAGTTTTTTCAAGTACGCTATGTGCTGTAGCAACAATCTGTTCTGCGCAAAGCAAAACAGGCTCGTACAAATCCTTCGTTGTAACGGTAATTTTTTGCGGCAAGCCTGTGATAAGATTGCGTCCTTTTACTTCGGCAGATTCGCAATAATCTAATTCCACGTCACAACAGGCGATATTCTTTTTCAAGTTTTCGGCAGATTTTTCGCCTATTGCCAAATTGAATTTTTGGCGAATGGCTTTTACTATTTCTTCATCGTAAGTATTGCCCGCCACATTTACAGACGCTGTGCGCACCTTGCCACCAAGGGCAATAACCGCCACATCGGTGGTGCCACCGCCCATGTCTATAACCATGTGCCCATATGGCTTTGTTATGTCTATACCGGCACCAAGTGCCGCGGCAATAGGCTCGTCTATTAAAAACACCTGCCTTGCGCCTGCGCTTATAACAGACTCTACTACTGCGTCTGCCTCTATGCCCGTGATTGCCGCAGGCACACACACGGATACACGCGGCTTTATAAGATGCGAATCGTACACCTTGCCGATAAAACGGCAAATCAGCTCTTTTGTAAGCATGTGGTTTGAGATTACACCGTCTTTAAGCGGCCTTATTGCCAATATGTACGCAGGCGTGCGCCCCACCATGGCAAATGCGTCGTTGCCAACAGCAAGCACCTGCTGACGCTTTGTATCAACCGCCACTATTGTTGGCTCACACAGCACCACACCCTTGCCCTCCATGCTGATAATGATTGTTGTTGTGCCAAGGTCGATGCCGATATCATTTTGTGCCAAAATGCACACTTCCATTCTAATTAATATATTAGCCACGCGAAAAGCCCATAACTTGCCATGTAATGAATAACACTGCAGCTTGCACTCTGTTTAAAATTTTGAGTATCAATGTGAGCCGGTATATTTATGCTAACGCCACGGATATGCAAGAACAGCTTTTTGCACCTGCTATAAGCAAGGTTTTAGCACATTCATTCATAGTGGCACCTGTGGTAATTACATCGTCTACCAGTAAAATATTAGCCCCGATAACCTTGCTTGGCTCTTCCACTGAAAACGCGCCTAAAAGGTTAGCTTTGCGCATATCTTTTGTAAGCTTCATTTGAGGCTTAGTATCTATTGGCTTGCAAATAGCATTTTCCGCATGCCTAACATTGCAAAATAGAGAAAGCTCTTTTGCCAAAAGCGCAGGCACGTCATAGCCGCGATTTTTAAGCTCGCGCTTACCTGAAGGTACGGATATTATTATATCAAATTTTGGCAATGTTTTACAAGCCTTTAGCTCCATAAAAAGCTCTTTTGCAAAATCTTTTGCCAAGTCTGTGCGATTGGCAAACTTAAAACGCAAAATTGCGTCCTTTACAGGCGGCTTATATTCATACACTGCAAGGGCGGTATCTATAAATTTAAGCTCGCGCTGTGCTTTTTCTATAGGTTTACCGCTTTGGTGCTTTATGCTTACCAAAGCCTTGGAACATTCGGTGCATTTCGGCACAAATCCAAGCACAACATTGCAAAATGGACATCGTGTCGGGAACAACAGCTTATTAATAAAGCCTAATACGCTCATATTACGCCCTCTTTTAAAAAAGAGGATAAGCACGAAAAGCGCATGGTATTTTTAGCATTATGCACCATGCTTTCTACAGCTTTGTCTTGCCCCGCCAAAATGCAAAGGCTACGCGCCCGCGTAACGCCTGTATATAAAAGGTTGCGATAGCAAAGCTTTGGTGGCACATCTGCAAGTGGGATAACCACAGCGTCAAACTCGCTGCCTTGGCTTTTGTGTATTGTTACGGCATAGGCTATGTCAAGCTGAGAAAGCGATTCCTGCGTGTATACAATGCGCCTGTCTTCGCTGCGCACCACAACGCCGCCTGAGCGCACATCTACAGTTTCTATTATGCCCATATCTCCGTTAAATGCGCCTACACCGTCCTCGCCGTTATCTCGCGTAAACTGGATATCGTAATTGTTTTTAATCTGCATTACCTTGTCGCCTTCGCGATAAATACGCCCCATAAATTGCAATTGATTTTTGGCAGGGGAGGGCGGATTTAGCAGCTCTTGCAAGCGCGTATTAAGCGCAACCGTGCCAAGAATACCTATTTTAGTGGGGCAAAGCACCTGTATATCTGTAATGGCATCATATCCGTATGCCGTCGGCAAGCGCTGCGCCACTAGGCTGCATACAAGCCTTGCACACGCTTCTCCCGATGCTGGCAAAAAGAAATAATCGCTGCTTTTATCGCCCTTTATCGGCATTTCTCCGTCTACTATTCTATGGGCGTTTGATACTATCAAGCTTTGTGCCGCCTGACGAAAAATTTCTTTCAGGCAAACCACAGGTATTATTCCCGAGGAAATAACAGAGCCCAGCACATTTCCTGCGCTTACGCTTGGTAGCTGATCCTCATCGCCTACCATTATCACGCGGCAGGACGGCTTTAATGCTGCCAAAAGGCTTTCAAACAGCATTACGTCCACCATGCTCATTTCGTCTATAACCACTACGTCACAGCGCAACTTGTTTTTTTCGTTATGAATAAATCGCACGATATTGTCCTTGGAAAAGTCCACTTCTAAAAGGCGATGCACAGTTTGCGCCTTGCGCCCTGTTAATTCCGACAGCCGCTTTGCGGCGCGCCCTGTGGGTGCAGCTAAAGCCACACGCTCGCCACTTTGCTCAAAGCAGGCGAGTATTGCATTTACCGTGGTGGTTTTGCCTGTGCCGGGGCCGCCCGTAAGCACAAGGGCACGCTGCTCCAGTGCCGCGCGAATAGCCTCGCGCTGTAAAGGCGCATACTGTATTCCCGTTAAAAGCTCGTTTGCGCTAATTAACGCATCTGCGTGCTTTGCCGCCTCTTTTGGAAAATGCGATAAGCGGCACAAATGCGCCGCAATGTTTTGCTCTGCCTTATAATAATCAGGTAAATAAAGATATTCTTTCTCACCGATAGATGCGCTTGCCAGCTCCTCGTCTTCTATCAGCCTGTCCACACAGGCGTTTACACGCTCTTGCTCTACGCCGATAAAGCCCGACGCCGTTTGCAATAGCTTTAGCGCAGGCAGGCAGGTGTGGCCGTTTTGAAGATTATGCCGCAATACGTATAATATGGCAGCGCCTATGCGCCTGTCGCTCTCGGAGTCTATTTGCAGCTCTGCTGCTATTGCATCTATCATTTTAAATGGCAAATCCAATAGCCCTGAGCAAAGCACATAAGGATCGTTTGCGACGATTTCTATAGTATCTTTGCCGTAGATGCGATATATTTCTACTGCTTGTGACGAATTAATACCAAAGCGTGCAAGCCATGCAATTGCCTCGCGAATATTAAATATTTTCCCAAACTCGGCGGAAATTGCCTTTGCTCTTGCCAAGGTAAGCCCTTTGATATGTGAAAGCTTTTCCGGCTCGCTTGCGATAATATCCATTGTTTCTGCGCCAAAGGCATCTACAATACGCTTCGCAAGGGCAGGCCCTATATAAGGTAAAGCACCACCTTGAAGATATTTGCGTATGGCCGTAACGTCATGGGGCAAGCTTGCCTCGCAAAGGCTCGCTTTAAATTGCTTGCCGTGGGTTGGGTGAGTGGTAAACACGCCGTGCAGCACCACTTCTTCGCCCTCGTTCACCTCGCCAAGCTCTCCCACCACCGTAACAAGCTCGTCCTCACAAGACACTTCTAAAACGCTGTAGCCGGTATTGTCGTTATAATACACTACATTTTCCACAATGCCTTCTATGCGCAAAAGCTCCTCCACCGGCTCATCTCCTGTCTAAAATTCAATAAACACAAAATTATACAGCAACATGCCTCGCACGGCACAAAGCCGCCATGCAAGGCAGTATATAGCAAAATATTTACGAAAGCAAAAGCTACAATACAGAAAATTATCCCACTATATAGTATACTTTGCTTACATGACATACCTTTATATTATAGTGCATTATTTGCATTTTGTAAATGCAAGCGCGCACAAAGCGTAGTGCCTATTGTTTCCTTGGTTGCAAAGCTTACTCCGCGCATAGATGGCTCTAAGCGTTCTTTTTCGTCCATTGCGCCGCTACATAGCACTATTATATCACATTCCGGATTTTTCTGACGTATGTCTGTTATGCCATTCCACATTTCGTCCAGCTTACCTGTGGATAAAAGTACAATTGCCTTTGGAATTTTACCGGATTTAAAAATGCACGAGGTAAGCACATCTGATAAAAAATACGCACCCAAAACCGCAAACATTGTTATAACTATAAGCATAACACCGCTCAACATATACTACGCCCCCTATCGTGTTTATAAGCAACTATTGCCTATAACCACACCATATGCAAAAGGGGTAATTTATGTGAACGGTGTTATTAATTTTACTTTATAATAATGGCTATAAAGCCGCCTTTAAAGCCTCTACTTTGTCTGTGTTTTCCCACAATACGCCTAAATCTTCTCTGCCCATGTGGCCATAAGCCGCAAGACGGCGATAAATTGGGCGGCGCAAATCCAAAGATTTGATTATTGCGGCAGGGCGCAGGTCAAATACTTTCTCCACTGCAGCCTCAATGGCATCATCTGCTACAATGCCTGTGCCAAAGGTATCTACCATAATGCTTACAGGCTCTGCTACACCGATTGCGTATGCAAGCTGCACTTCACATTTTTTGGCAAGCTTTGCCGCAACTATATTTTTCGCTACCCAACGTGCCGCATATGCCGCGCTGCGATCCACCTTTGTGGGATCTTTGCCCGAAAACGCGCCACCGCCATGTCTGCCATAGCCGCCGTAGGTATCTACAATAATTTTGCGCCCTGTAAGGCCGCTGTCGCCCTGAGGGCCGCCTGTAACAAAGCGGCCTGTGGGGTTAATGTAAAACTTGGTGTTTTCGTCTACCAATTCTTTTGGCAAAACGGGCAGGATAACTTCTTCTTTAATATCTCTGCGAAGGCCGTTCAGCTCGATATCTGGTGCGTGCTGGCTTGAAATAACCACAGAATCAATGCGCGTAGGCACGCCATTATCGTATTCCACAGTAACTTGGCTTTTGCCGTCCGGACGCAAATACGTTAAAATGCCATCTTTGCGCACAGCGGTCAATCGCTTTGAAAGCGCATGTGCAAGAGAAATAGGCAGCGGCATAAGCTCCAGCGTTTCATCGCATGCAAAGCCAAACATCATGCCTTGGTCGCCTGCACCGCCCGGGTTTACGCCCATGGCAATATCGGGGCTTTGCTCGTCAATGTTGGAAAGCACCGCGCAGGTTTCTGCGTCAAAGCCATATTTTGCGCGTGTGTATCCGATATCACGGATAACGTCGCGCACTGTTTTCTGAATATCCACATAGCAATCTGTGGTAATTTCGCCCATTACGTGTACAAGGCCTGTGCTAACAGTTACCTCGCATGCAACACGACCGCTTGGATCTTTTTCCAAAATAGCGTCTAGCACCGCATCGGAAATTTGGTCGCACATTTTGTCGGGGTGCCCCTCTGTAACGGATTCCGACGTGAATAAAGTTTTCGACATAATAACTACCTCCAAATATTAATATTTGAAAATAACTAACAACTCGGGGAATTAAAAAACACCCGGTTATTTCCGGATGCTTAAAAAAGCTTATCTTCCGGTTTCCCGCAGGATTTGGCACCACACAATTACGTAGGTTGCCGGGCTTCATAGGGCCTGTCCCTCTGCCACTCTTGATAAGTTGTTATTTAGTTTTCATTTATATTATACTATCGTTCTGTGTTATTTGTCAATATCTTTTGTATAACGATGTAAAAAGACAGAGATTTTTTTATACACTAAAAATGTTAGTAATGCTACAACTGTGCCCTTTAAAAGATTGAAAGGCACTATGCCCATAAGAATGTATGTGCTAAGGCTGTTAATGGACGGGTTTACCACGCGGCACATGTCTATTACTGCCTCTAGGGGCATGTGGTAAGCCTTTGCGTAGAACGGAAGCAAGATAAAATAATTTGCCAGCGTGCCCATAATTGTGGCGGTGATAATGCTTGCGCCACATGCAATAAGCGCGTGCTTGCGGCTTTTATGCTTGCGATAAATAAGACCTGCCGTAAGCGCAAAGCTGCCCGTAATAAGAAAATCTGCTATTTCGCCAACGCCCATTGTTTGGGTGGAAAGCAAATGCACAAGTGCTTTGATAAAGGCCATAACAACGCCCTCTAAAGGGCCGAAAGCAAAGGCACCTATCATTATCGGGACGGCGCTTATGTCTAGCTTTAAAAAGGGCGGCATCAGCGGCACAGGTACCTCAATGTACATTAGCACCGTGGAAATTGCGGCAAACAGCGCCATGGCGGTAAGTTTGCGTGTGGAAATTCTGGATTTTTGCATAATATATACCTCCTATTTTTCCGTCTGCTTTGGGTAAAGCTGTGCAATTTTGGGCGCTTTATAGCAACAACAAATCTTTGCGCCCACTATGGCAAGGCTTTCCTTGGAAAAACAAAACGCCCTTTTGCAAAAAAGCAAAAGGGCGCACAGCATAAATTAATTATACTGATTTCTTTCATCCGGACTATACCGTCGGCTTTGGAATTTCACCAAATCAGCGTTTTCCGCAAAGAAAACGGTCGCGGGCTACGCGCATTGCAAAAAACTCCACCAATACAGGAAGATATTAACAGCATGCGCTTACCGCCGGTGGGGACTTACACCCCGCCCTGAAACAGACTATGTTCATTATACACTATAATTTGTAATTTGCAAATAAATTATTTTTATGGTATTATAACCGCAAGCGGTTATAATACGGCTCGCGGCGCGATTACGTATACCGCTTATTCT
>JAVWZM010000093.1:0-7323 GCA_036661035.1 Oscillospiraceae bacterium | reverse complement strand
CTTTGCACATATTGTGTTTCCGAAATTTACTTTCAGATGCGATAATACCCCTCGCACGATTGGGGCACGCATACGCCTGAAAAAGGCGGACAAGGTGCGTTTTCGCCTTGAAAACAACGAGGCGGAACCATTTGGCGTAAACGAAATAGCGATTGAATATATAGAAAACGGAAATTTTAAATAGGTGAATGGCATGAGGGACACTAAGAGAAACAAAACACAAAAGCTGCTTGAGGACGCATGCCCCGAGGCGGTGGCGGTGCTTACACAGGTGCTTTTAGACGACAGCTTGCCACGCGCCTTGCGTGTAGATGTGGCAAAGGACGTATTAAACCGTGCTTACGGTAAAACCGCCGCCGCGCCGGAAAAGCAAGAGGATACCGTGCAAACCATAGCTCTTGTGGCAGACGCAAAGGAGCTGTCAAAGTAAAATGCAAAAATGGCAACCAAAAAATATTAAAGTGAAAGGGATAAAGAATGAGTAGAAGTAAATACGAAACTAATTATTATATTGATGAATACGGAAAAAAGCATGCTATTGCGCCAAGCTTGGTGCCTGATGAGGTAAAAGCAAAACCAAATGCAAAGCCAAATTCAGCAAAGCCAAAGCCGGCAAAGCCATCAACGCCTAAGGTGGATTATAGCGCAATACTAAATGCATATGCGCATAGCTCCGAAATCCGTAAGCAAGAGGCAAAAGCACAAACAGACGAGGAAAACAGATTGTTAATGCAGCTGTATAATGCCGCCAAGGAGCGAAAAAAATCCGAGTTTGATGCAAGTATGATTGCGCAGAATACGCACAGCGACGAATTACTGAGAAACGATTATGTGCAATCGGAATTAAAGCGGCGAGATTTGCCACAGCAGCAAGCGGCAATGGGGCTAAGCGGCGGAGCGAGCCTTTCCGGCGAAATGGCACTGGAAAAGCAATATCAAAAGGCGAGAAAAGAAAAAGAAACCCAGCGGCAAGGCGTACTTGACAGCCTATTAAATGAGTTTAACGCCTATGAGGACAAGGCGAATAAAAGCCTTGAAGGTGAAAGAAAAAAGCTGCGTGGTGAATACGAGAAAAAACTTAACGCCATAGAGGCAGAGCTAAATAAACAGCGCATGGCAATATTAAAAAAGATGAAATAATTGCAAAAATAGCGGTGGGGAATACTCGCCGCTATTTTCAAGCCTTTATTAGCGGAAATACATATTTTATCAGCTGTCCATATGGATAGTCTGCATCTATTAATATAAAAATGACAAAAATCAAGTTTAAAAGAGGTATATATTGCAGTTGCTATTTGCACATGCTATAATATCAAAAGTGGTTATTATATCAAGATTGCGGTGCGATTACAGGGTGACTGTTTTATGCCTGCTTGGTATGGACGGGGTTCTCTGCGCCTGTGGGCTAATCCTGCAACAAAGCTTATGCACACCGCAGTGCATTATATTATATATTAGAATTTGAATAGGTGGGTGCGTTTTGGAACAATTACGCGTTTTTGCAAAATACAGATATTTGCTTAAAAACTTAATAAGCAGAGATTTAAAGGTGAAGTATCGCCGCAGTGCCTTAGGCCTTATATGGAGCGTGTTAAATCCGCTTATGATGATTTGTGTGCAGTATTTTGTGTTTAAATATCTTTTGGTTATGGAAATGCCAAACTTTGCGGTATATCTTGCCGCCGGAAACTTGATTTTTCAGTTTTTCTCAGAGTCCACACAAACGGCGATGACAAGCGTGCTTAGCGCAGCACCGCTTATTAAAAAGGTGTATGTGCCAAAATATATTTTTCCAATGGAAAAAGTAATGTTCAGCTTTGTAAACACATTATTTTCGGGTATTGCGTTGGTAATTGTGGCAGTGGTAACAAGGCTTGATATTACGCCGTTTATTTTGCTTGCACCTGTTCCTCTTTTATTGATTATGGTGTTTAACATAGGCGTAGGGCTAATTTTAGCAACCGGAGTTGTGTTTTTCAGAGATATTATTCATCTGTACGGCGTGCTTATAATGATGCTTACGTACCTTACACCGCTATTTTACACAGAGGATATTTTTGCTACAAAAGCACCTATTATGCTTAGCGTTTTGCGTATAAACCCACTATATTGGTATGTGGCAATGTTCCGCGAGGTGGTGCTTTACGGAAACGCACCAACCGCTATGCAGATGTTGGTTTGCTCTGCTTGGGCAGCAGTGATGCTTGTTATAGGGCTGCTTATATTTAGAAAGGCGCAGGACAAATTTATTTTGTATGTGTAAAGGGTAATGTAATATGGCGGCAATTATTGAAGTACACGACGTTTCTATGCGCTTTAACATGGCAAAAGAAAAAGTGGACAGCATTAAAGAATGGTTTATACGCAAGATAAAAGGCACCTTGCGATTTGAAGAGTTTTATGCCCTGCGTGATGTGTCGTTTACCGTGGAGCCGGGCGATGTTTATGGGCTTGTCGGGTTTAACGGCTCGGGTAAATCCACACTGCTAAAGGTAATTGCAGGTGTGCTAAAGCCCACTAAGGGAACAAGCGTTGCACGGGGAAGCATTGCGCCGCTTATAGAGCTTGGCGCCGGTTTCGACATGGACTTAACAGCACGCGAAAATATATATCTTAATGGAACAGTGCTTGGCTACACACCTAAATATATTGCGTCTAAGTTTGAAGAAATAGTGGAATTTAGCGAATTGCGCGAATTTTTAGATGTTCCGCTTAAAAACTATTCCTCAGGCATGGTGGCGCGTATAGCCTTTGCTATTGCCACTATTACAAAACCGGATATTTTAATTGCAGACGAAATATTGTCGGTAGGCGACTTTTTGTTTCAGAAAAAATGCGAAGAGCGCATGCGCGAATTAATGAGCGGCGGCACTACTGTTATTTTGGTAAGCCATTCAATAGACCAAATAGAGCGCATTTGCACTAAGGTGATATGGCTCGACAAAGGCAGAGTTAAAATGAATGGCGACTGCGCACAGGTGTGCGAGGCATATAAAAACAGCAAAAAGGATTAGTGCAGAGTATAAATCAGAATATAAGCAATTTAAAACCCCCGCAGACCTGCGTTTTATGCGCAATGGCTGTGGGGGTTTGTTTGCAGTTTATTTTGGCTCTATACTGAATGTTAGGGAAGCCACCAATAAAAGATGAAGGCTTTTTTGCAAATGTTGTGGGGTGTCCACCAATAAAAGATGAATTGCGCTAAGGTACTCTATGTAAGAATACCTTAGCATTATTATATTCCGTGAGAAAATCGAGTATCTATGTGGGTTAGCGCCCTTTAAGCTTGTTTATCAGCTTAAACACACGAGAATTTTCAAGGTTTTGTATATGGTTTCTCGCGAGATTAAATTCATTTTCAAGGGCGGCAAGGCGGGTTGAAAGGGCAGGAACTCCGGTTGTAATCCCTGTGCCGTTCCAAAGATATCCAGGGCCGTTACAGTTGATTAAGTTGTACACCTCGTCTTGATATTCGTGGTACAAAGCGGCGTGATTAGCCTGTAGGGTTTCAAAAAGCTGCATGTGTTTTTCGTGGGTTATATCCCTTGAAAACTGCGCAGACATAGATCCACGAGATATGCGATAATTACATAGAGTTTCGGGTATCATAATACCAAACCAGCCGTTTTCTGCAAGAGAAAGCCAAGCGTCGTGATCTTCAAGCCCTTTTTTCATCTGCAATTTGTTTTGCCCGAAATTTGCATATAAATTTTTGCGGGAAACGCAAAGGGGAGCTTGGCTGTTGTAAAGCAGTAGTGAAGGTAAGCTGCCACAAAAATATGGCACAATATCAGTACCTTCTTCAAACAATTGTAGCCAGCTGCCAACATAACCTGCATTTGAATATTGGTTAAGCAGCTTAATGCAACGGCTATAATAGCTGCTTGCAACTATATCATCAGAGTCTAAATAAGTTAAAAATTCGCCCTTGGAGATATTCATGCCCAAATTGCGCACATAAGAAAGCCCTTTGTTTTCTTGCTCAATTACACGTAAATTAGGATATAAAGCTCGCTGCTCTGCCAACACGCGTATGCTGTCGGCATCTGTACTTCCGTCATTTATCAAAATGATTTCCATTTTTGGATAATCAGACTCAAATGCACTTTTTAATGTTTCAGGCAGCGTTCTGCCCAAATTGTAATAGGGAATAATAACAGTTAAAAGGCCTTTTTCGTTATTTTCTAAAGAAGTAGGAACAAATGTTTGCGGGCGTACGGTAATAAATGGAAAAACTTGAGGCACAAAAACATTTGCCTTTACATTTTTAATCAGTTGTACAAAATCTTCGCAGTTTTCGGGCACTAACCCATGCGAGTTTTTTATACAAAAATCTTCTTGTTGATGCAACCACCAATATGGCAGTAAATATTGTGGTGGAGTGTTGGAATTTTCACTTGACGGCTCTATAAAAACCGGTAAATGTGCGTAAAAATCACTTTCGATATAGCTATCAAGCACAGTATAATAGGCATAAGCGTTGCCTTGAGGAAACACAATAGCGTCAGGTGCATTTTTGCTTTCTAACGCAGAACGCAAAGCATTTTTTGCGGTATAAGATAAAGAAAATTCTTCGCATAAAGCTGTGCGTATATTGTGCGAAATCGGCACAAATCCTTGTATTTTCACACCAAGTTGCTCTGCAACTTCATATGAGGAATTTGGACAAAACACCGTCAATTCAAATAGTCCGCCGTATCGCTGTTTTGCGGCAGCCAAAACGGTTTCAAATTCCGGAGTTTGAAAGTGGTGGCGGCAAAAATACCATAGCTTCATTATGTCCCTCTTTTCTTTGGATGCGTCAATCGCCAAATATGCGAATTGCGCATGGCATCAACAGTGCTTTGCAAGGCGGCACTATGTGCGTTTAAACGTGATATTTCGGCAAAGGCAGTCTTGGCTGCGTTTCGCAGTGGAGTGGCGGCGCACAAAACATCTGCGGCAGTGGCGAAATCCTTTTCGCTAATCCATTTTAAAATAGTGTGCGCCATAGGCTGATTTTGCAAATTATTCATTGCGTTTTCGTATAAAAACAGCCATTCCCAATATGCGAGAGCCTCTGATATATCAGCCACACACATTTTGTCGCTGTCTGCCATAGCGCAAATATGTTGTTCCAATATGCCATCAAATATTAAATCCAATACATCGGCATGACCACTTGCGTCAAAAAGCTCTTTAATTTTAGTGTATGCCACACCAAGAGCAATGTAAAACTTTTTGTTAAGGCATTGTGTAACCGAAGATGCACAAACAGTGTAATTATATACAGGCACTGCCAAATATTCCGACGAAGATATGCAAAGCAGATAGCTGTATAAAAAATAAATATCCTCAGCGGGCGCACCTTCTAAGAAATGCAATGAATATTTTTGTATAATATCATTTTTATATATTTTGCAAGAAAAAGCATCTCGGATTATAAGCTCAGAGCGCAGCTGCTTTGGCAAAACAGTGCTTCTCTGGGAAAGATTGCCATATGGCGGATTATCAATTGTAATATATTCCCCATTCTCTTTTGTGCGCCGATAATATCCGCCAACAAGGTCTGCATCGCTTTTTTCAGCGGAATTGTATAATAATTCACACGCATTTACGGTATAGGTATCGTCGGCATCTAAAAACATTATATATTTTGACGTGGCAAAGTTAAGCGCTAAATTGCGCGCAGCACCGGCAAAGCCTGTATTGCAAGAGGTTTTAAGAAGCGTTACATTGCTGTGCTGATTTGCAAACGCTTGTAATTCGCCATAAGAACTATCGGTGGAGCAATCGTCTGCAAAAATTATTTCCAAAGCGTCAAAACCAATGCTTTGCGCCATAAGATTATTAAACAAGCGAGGTAAATATAACGATGAATTATATACCGGAACAATAATGCTGATAAGCCGCTGTGCCACTTTACGCTCCCCCTCGCTATTGCTTTTAACCATATAATATATTATAATCTAATAGCATATGTTTTGCAAACTTTTATAGTAGTGCAATTTTAGCAAAACTAATATTACTGTCGCAAAAATACGTTGAAATGTTAAAAATAAAACCAATAATTTACATCATAATGAAACTAGGAGAATAAATAGATGAATAAAATTAAAGTGATGTCGGTTTTCGGAACGCGACCGGAAGCAATCAAGATGTGCCCACTTGTGAAGGTTTTGCAGAAAACCGAAGGCATCGAAAGCATTGTTTGCGTTACGGCGCAGCATCGCCAAATGCTGGATCAAGTGCTTGCTGTATTTAACATAAAGCCGGATTATGATTTAGATTTAATGAAAGCAGGGCAAACTCTTGCTACAATTACCAGCGGTGTAATAGAGGGGATAGGTAACGTTATCGATGAATGTCACCCGGATATTGTACTCGTTCATGGCGACACCACTACAAGCTTTGCCGCAGCACTTGGGGCTTTCTACAAGCAAGTTAAGGTAGGGCATGTTGAGGCAGGGCTGCGCACATACAACAAGTATTCCCCGTTTCCCGAGGAAATGAACCGCGTACTCACCAGCCGTATTGCGGATATTCATTTTGCCCCAACACAGCGCAATGCCGATGCGCTCGTAAAAGAAGGCATAGATAAAAATATTTTTGTAACAGGTAATACGGTTATAGATGCCTTTGCAACAACAGTGCGCAATGGCTATGTTTATAAAAACAGCACTCTCAAAACTCTTAATTATTCGGGACGAATGATTTTGCTTACAGCCCATAGGCGCGAAAATTTAGGCGAGCCACTTGAGAACATTTGTAATGCAGTATTGGAGCTTTGCCGCCGTCATAAAGATGTACATTTTGTATATCCTGTACATTTAAACCCACAAGTGCAAAATACAGTTAATAAGATGCTTTCCGATAATCCTCAGATTTCGCTTATTGAGCCGGTTGATGTTGAGGATATGCACAACCTAATGGCGGAATGTTATATGGTTATGACGGATTCAGGCGGTTTGCAGGAGGAAGCACCGCATCTTGGCAAGCCAGTTGTTGTGCTACGCACAGAAACAGAGCGCCCCGAGGCAGTTGCCGCAGGAACAGCCGTTGTTGTAGGCATTGCAACCAATGACATTATATTTGCTGCCGACAGTTTGCTTACAGATGCAGCCGTTTACGATAAAATGGCGAAAGCGCAAAATCCATATGGCGACGGGCATGCAAGCGAGAAAATAGTAAAAGCTATTTTAGAAGTGTAAAATCAGAAATGCATTTTACGGAAAATGTAAGGGGATACCGGATGAACGAATTTGATTATTTCAGAGAAAAAGAAGTTTTAGAGGCAATGCAGCTTAAAATAAACACGCTTCAGTGTGAATTGCAAAGTCAACG
>JAVWZM010000092.1:0-7652 GCA_036661035.1 Oscillospiraceae bacterium | reverse complement strand
GGCGCGGCATGCATGCTTAAAGCTGTCATCTGGTGCATCATCACCACATCGCTGTGAAGGCAATCGGAATACGCCCACCCTGCCGGACGGGAAAGCCTCTGTCTGCCCTCGCCCGCAAAGGCGGCAAGTAATCTGGGCATATCTCGCCCTTGCAAGCTGTGGGAGGGCTCGCCGGAATTCATCAGCCCCAACTGGGTAGAGGGGCTAGCCGCGATTAAAGCAGAAATTGATGCTGAGCGTCCAGTGGTTGTCCACGCAACGGGCAACGGCACTCAGCATTGGGTTGTAGCTTTTGGGTACGACAACAATGGAACAAGTGCATCTTATATCCGGGTTCTCGACCCGTACCAAGGGAGGGAAAGGTCTTTGGATGAAGCCATGAGACTCAATTGCGGAGCTTCCTATACATTCTCTGGTCGCATTAAAACGACCCGATCACGATAGTATTTTAATACGCACAAATGCAAGCCTTTATCTAAGTTAAGTTGGGTAAAGGCTTGCGTTAACATTTTGTAAATTAGCTAGTATACTTTTGCATTTTCTACAATAACACCGTTTTCAAACCACTGTAATGTTTTCGTATTGAATCCTTCACCTGTTTCCAAAAGCAACGTATCACTCTCTACAGCTATAAACATTTTATCATCTGCTTCAGGGGGCAAGAAATAGCTATATGGATCATTAGACTCAGCCAATTCGACGTCATATGCGATTGCCATCCAGCGATAGGATTCCGTTGAAGAATAAACCGGAAGATATAAAAACTCCGCATCACTAAAAGCAAACTCACCAAATACTTGCTGAGAAGGTGCATCTATCCAGTGTGCGCCATCTTTGAACAAGATGGCGGAGGCAGTGCCGTCAGGGCTCTTTTCCGAAAATATCGCTTCGTGAGTATCCTGCTTTGTGCCTGTAATTTCGCCAAATCGAATCCTTGCATAGGAAATCTCAGAGAGCGAGGGATAAAATTGCAACTCACTCTCGTCCATTTCAGATGTTTCTGTAGTGGTTGCTTCGCTTGTAGAAGATGCTATTGACAATGCTGCAGGCACACAATATGTAGCTACATAAAACACTTAAACATAATAGATATGCTTTTTTCATAAAAACCTCCTGATTAAAAAATTCGGAAATTATTGATTACGATTTTCTCCTTCTCCGCTTTACAAATCGGAATTAAATTTTCTCTTTATAGTATGAGTACTCAAGAAGCACCTGACGAGGTGCAAATAAATTTACTCAGTTATTATAAGGAGGATTTTTCTCATGCCTTATCAAAATGGAAAACTATATTGGTTTATTTCCCACAGAGGAACGGGCAAAGCGCTGAGCGTCTATGGCAACAGCGAAATTTCACAAAATCGTAACGTAATCATTTGGGACAAACAGAGCATCAATGCTCAAAAGTAGATGCTGAAAGTCTTTCCTGGGTACGCACGCGTTAAAAGTTTCAACTAATCTTTTTCTAGGTGTTAAAAAGCAGGGCTCCGTTTCCCAAGAGCGGTGTCCTGCTTTTTTGCCCTACTCTTTACAGACAGATTGCAATTGGTATGGACAATATTTATTTTCGGAATTCCACAAGAATTCATAGGTAGCAGTACCAAGATATCTAGGAGTAGCTTCCCCTGGCTCATTCCAGTCTAACCGGACTTTAGCTGTGATAATATTTTCATAGCAGGTAATAGAGTCTTCGATGATACAGCCTTTCACATATCCAGGACTATATCCAGTTGCAACACAAATTGTACCGTCCTCAGGGCCTACATCCAAAATATTGTTGTATTCTATACTTGTTCCAAACATTGCCAAGGATGTTTGTTCGAATAATTCAACAGGGTAATAAGGTATTCCCTCTGCCGTAACGTTAATCTGCTTACCATTACGCTTATCGCTATTCTGCAAATATTCAGAAACGATAATCCAAAAACTACTTGAATTTTGTTTTATTTGGTCTAAATTCTTAACCTCCTCACTTATATAAATCGAAATTGGTGCATCATTCCAAAAGTTCCAAAAAGCTTCTCTCTCGAATGTTGCCGGTTTATTTAAACTAGAGGTTAGCTGCGATTGAGCAGGAATGCTTTCTGAATTGATTTGAGACTGGTTTTCAACAACCTCACTCGATGAAGTCGAGCCTTTAAAGTTTAAACTGGACATAGATGGTGGTTTTGTACAACCAACAGCTAAACTTAGTATAAATATAGGCATGACCAAAAGAATAATAATTTTTTTCATGAAAACCTCCTGATTAAAATAAAATTCGGGAATTTTTGATTTTCGAAAATTGCAATAGCAAATTGACTTATTATTGTCCTTGTACTCGGGGCCTTTTGTCGATTTGCATACAGCAAAGGCGAGGGATTTAGTAGGACAATCAAAAGTAAAATTGCATACTAAGCAGTCGCAATACTCAACTTGCTCTATTAGTGGATAAAGACTTTAATTGATAATAGAGCAAGTTGTTTTCCTCAAACACCTCGAAAACATAAGTTGCATCAAAATATGTTGCAGTGCTGCCTAGTCCATGAGAAAAGCCTAGCTTACATTTAACAGTTGTTTCGCTTTCTTTAGTAGTTATTGATGAAATCTCATAACAATCTATAGATTCATTGTTTTCCGAAACAGGATAAAATTTTGCTGCAAACACAATATTAAAGGTATTTGTTGCTTCGTCATAGCTATCAGAAATACGACCAACTTGATTAAAATAAGTGTTATCTAAATATGATGAAAGATCAATTTCAGTATTAAACAGCTTAGCTGCTAAGTTTTGCAAATCTTTCACCGGAAAATGATGCATACTACCTTCGCCGTCAACGGAATAAGTTTCACTTTTGCTTTGGGCATATTGTTCGGCTGTAACAACCAACAAATAAAATATATCTAAGTTTTTAATATCTTCCGGAGTTTCTATTGGAGAATTTACAAAATTGGCTAATCTATAAATATATTCAGCAAATTTTTCTTCGTTAAGCTCAATAGGCTCTTTAAATGTTTCGCGTGATTGTGAAAAAGAGCTTTCAATAGCATTACTATTTGTTTGAGATGTATTTGAGGCCACGGAGCAACCACACATTATAACGCAAAAAAGCAGTGCAGCTGCGCTTAATGCAATATACTTAATTTTCATTTTAACACATCACTTTTAATTTATTTCAAATAACTACTTTACAAATAGACCTTAAATTATATCTTTATGGCGTTGCGCTTAAAAATGGAGCTATTTATACTATCCGTGAAACAGGTGTTTGGTTACAAAATTCACGGTTTTAATTGTGCAGGTGCGATAACATGCACATAAGATAAGCTTTTCAATAAATAAGGCTTTGGCCTGTTTAATTGAATTGTCGAAAAGTGTAAACAAAACAGCTGACTGCTCAATAGGCAATCAGCTGTTTTAATGTCTTCGTGTTTTATTTATCGTTTGTGATAATTTACCGCATTTTTTAAAAATTATTTGTAATTTATGCTGCGAGCTATGGCAATGGCTTCTTGCAGATTTTCAGGCGTAGCTACTTCAAAAAGCAGATGTCCCTCTGTCCAACGTAACATAATAGTTCCATCGCTGTGGGTGGAACAAAGCATTGTCTTGTCATCAACAATAATCTGAAAAATTTCAGAGTTTTCGTTGTCAATAGCACTCGTTTCTTCTCCCGAAATGGCACGAACATAAACCGAGGAAAAATCTCCGGCATTATTGCTATATGCAACCAAATATGTATTCCAAATCCGCTTGCTTTCGCTGCTTTTCTCTGTATACCCCTCCGGCCAATATCCCACAGAAATTGTCTCGGGCAGTGCTGCGGCAGCATTGCTATCATTTGAATAGGTAAACAGCGCAAATTTGTCGTGCCATTCTATCATGGTGGAAATAACTACTTTTTGTACTGCCTCTGCCGAAAAAAGCACACACGAGCTAAGTGCAATAAGCACAACAACATAAACGGCAACACGTTTTACTACCTTCTGAATTTGCCTATATCTATAGCTTCGTTTTTCTGCTTGAACGAGTAGCTCAATGCGGCGTTGGAACTCAGGAGAAGGTTGATATCCGCCGGTTTCTTTTATTAAAGCGTGGCGCGCGGCCATCTCTCTATGCTCTGCCTCTGCAAATGCAAAGCGAAGCAATGTATCAGACGATAAAGTTATTTTATCCATGATTTCCCTCCAGCGTTTGCAGCAGCATCAGCCTGCCACGGCGCAGCCGCTGCTTTACATTGCTTTCTGTCAGTTCCAAAATTTTTGCAATTTCACGCACTTGATAGCCCTCGACATACAGCTTCAATGGCTCCTTGTATTTTTCACTCAATTGCAATACCTGCTGCACAAGCTGCTCTAATTCAAAGGTACTTACAGTGTAATTTTCCTTTGGCATAGCATCAATTATAATCTCGTCTTCTTGCACCGTTTCTTTGTGCTGCTTTTGCCAATATTTGATTGCTTCGTGAGAAGTAATGGTGGCAAGATAGCCCTCAATGTTTTGATTGTTGTCAAGCCTGTCCTCATTGATAATTTTAATAATGCGCACAAAGGCGTTGTGAACAATATCTTCGGCTGACTGTGTGTTTTTCGATTTTTCAAACGCAACAGCAAACATCAGCTTGTAATAGTCGTGATAAAGCTCTGTAAAGCGATTTCTTCCTGATTCGGTTTCAATTTGGGCGAGATAAAATACCAGCATGTTCAAGCCTCCTCAATTATTTTCGCACGGTTTGTGTACCACCCTACAAAATCGCAAAGCGGTTTACACAAAGGCATATGGCACTGTTTTATCCGACTGTGCTATTGGCAACAACACAATACCATACAAAGGAACAATAAGTCTACTACAATCTCGAAAATTTTTCAATTCTACTAAATCCACAATTTGAGCGTCTTAATTAGCCGATATTTACAATCTAAATCAATGTAAGCCGTGCTGCAAAACAGAATATTTGCCATTCCACTCGTCGCCTTTGCCGTACATTATACAGCAATTTTACTTTTGATTGTCCTACTAAATGCCTCGTCTTTGCTGTATGCAACCTGACGAAAGATTGTGTACAAGGATAATAATAAGTCAAGTTGCTATATAATCGGCGTAATATTTTACTTTAAGCGCGGTTTATGATTGAAATTCATATGTTCTTTTGATATACTGAAACATATAAATTAACGCAAACCTGCATATGGAGGGCGACATGGAAGACGGCAAAGTAATATTATTAGGCGTGCGCGGCACATCGCCTGTATGCGGTGCTAATTATGTAAAATATGGCGGTGCAAGCTCGGCGGTGCAGGTGCGCCTTGGCGGCAAAATAATCGTGCTGGACGCCGGCTCGGGGCTGTTAAACCTAAAACCGGAGCCTAATGAAAAAGAACTGCATATTTTGCTTTCACACTCCCATTTAGACCATATTTGCGGTATTCCGCCGCAGCCGATATTTTACGACAAATCGTATAATATCAGCCTTTACTCCAAGGAGCGCGGCGGGCTTGATACCAAGGCACAAATACACACCGTAATGGCAAAAAACCTTTGGCCGGTAGATGAAAACGCATTTAATGCCAATGTGAAATATTGCGATATAAACGACGGAGATTTTTACATAGGAGATGTAAAGGTGCGGCATATAGAGGGCAACCACCCCGGCGGCTGCACGATATTTCGCCTTGAATATAACGGCAAAAGCCTGGTATTTGCAACAGATATTGAGCAAACAGAAGAAAGCAGCAGGGAGCTTATTGAATTTGCAAAGAGCTGTGAGCTTTTGATTATTGACGGCCAGTATTCTGCAGAAAAGGCGGCAAAGCTTAGGGGATTTGGGCATATGTCGCGGGAGGAGGCGGCGCAAATAGGCGAAGATTGCAAAGCGGCGCACACGGTGCTGACGCACCACGACACATGCGCATGCGATGATGAGCTTTTGCGCGCAGAAAACGACATTAAGGCGAGGTTTAGCCACTGTTCGCTTGCGCATTGCGGAGAGGAATTTACGTTATGATAGAGCCGGATATCGCATATCTTTTAGATATTGGCATTGCACTTTCGCGAGAAAAAGATAAGGACAAGCTGTTTGAGCTTATCCTTATTTCCGCTATGGATTTAACCAATTGCGACGGCGGCACGCTGTACCGCAATACAGGCAGCGCCCTTGCGTTTAAGCTGATGTTTACGCGCTCAAACGGCACTGCCAAGGGTGGGCGGTTCGGCGAAATAACGCTGCCGCCTGTTCCCCTTACGCATTTTAACGTGTGTAGCTGCGCCGCCTTAGACAGCAAGCTTATTAACGTTGCCAATGTGTACGAAAGCGAGCTTTACGATTTTTCCGGCCCGCGCAATTACGACGCTATCACGGGGTACAAAACCGAGTCCATGCTGGTAGTGCCAATGGAGGACGATTGCGGCAAATGCATTGGCGTGTTGCAGCTAATAAACGCAATGGACGCAAACGGAAATACGGTGCCCTTTGCCCCCGAGTACGAGCGCATTATATTATCGCTTGCATCACAAACGGCGATATGCCAAACAAATGTAAATTACGCAGACGAAGTGCGGGAGATGCTCAATTCTTTCGTGAGGGTGATGTCTACCGCTATCGACGCACGCACGCCCTACAACGCAAACCACACACGAAACATGGTTATATACGGGCAGCGTTTTTTAGACTGGCTGAAAGAAAGTAACCAGAAATGGCAGTTTACTCAAGACGACAGGCAACAGTTTATAATGAGCATTTGGCTGCACGATGTGGGAAAGCTAACAATTCCCTTATCGGTAATGGATAAAGAAAGCCGCCTTGGCCCTGCGATAGAGCGCGTAATGACAAGGCTACACACCATATCGCTTTTGGACGAGATAGAATTTTTAAAAGGGAATATCAGCAAAGCGGAATACGAGCAAAAAACCACAGCATGTGAAGAAGCGAAAATGCTTATTGCAGATGCAAACAAGGCAGGGTATTTGCCCGACGCGTCATTAAACAAGATAGCGGAGCTTGCCAAAAATAAATATAAAGACGAGAACGGCGAGGAACACACATGGCTTACCGACGATGAGTTGACTGCCATGCTGGTACAAAAAGGCACGCTTACCGGAGCAGAGCGCGAAATAATGGAAAGCCATGTTGTAATGACGCGTAAAATGCTGGACGAGATACATTTCCCGAAAAACTATTTAAAAGTGCCAAAATGGGCGGTGCTGCACCACGAGCTTGTAAACGGCACAGGATATCCGAACCATTTAAACGGGCAGGAAATACCTAAAGAGGTGCGCCTTTTAACTATTTTAGATATATTCGATGCCCTCACTGCGCGCGACAGACCATATAAGCCGCCAATGCCGGTGGAAAAGGCGCTTGTGATATTAGACTCTATGGTGGACGAAGGAAAGCTAGACAGCGAGATTGTAGCATTATTTAAAGAAAGCCATGCGTGGGAAGTGTAGATTTTCACACAAGGCAATATGAAAAAACAACCGCCTTGTAAGCACTCAACGCTTATAAGGCGGTTGTTTTTTTTGCCCACTCTGTAGGTGCGGTGGCTCTGCCCCGCCCGTTGGGGTTTTGCAATGTAATTGTATTGCACACAATAGTCGCTCCAAAACGCCATAAAACCACCCTTGCGCGCCGTCGCGATAGCGCGCGCAACGAACAGTGATTAACGGAAAATAG
>JAVWZM010000091.1:0-7689 GCA_036661035.1 Oscillospiraceae bacterium | reverse complement strand
TTGTGCAGGCGGTGCGTATGTAACAGGTGGCATCTTAGTTATTAATGACGGCAGCGAAATTAGCGGCAACACTGCCCAATATGGCGGCGGCGTTACTTTAGCCAATAGCGGAAGTGCCACGATGTGGGGTGGAACTATCACAAGAAATACAGGCACGCGCCTTGGAAATGATAGCGGCGGCGGCGTACACATGTATACAAGCGGTTGTTTCAACATGGCAGGTGGTACTATCACAGGTAACACTACATGCGGTCAAGGCGGCGGCATTAGTTACGAAACCGGCTCCGCCCTTAACGTGGGCGGTAAAGCAAATATTAACGGTAACGTTAAACGGGGTTCTACCACCGGGAATAACGTGTTTTTACATGGGGGAACAGTGCTGACTGTTTCAGCACCGTTTGACACGGGCGAACATAAAATAGGTGTATCTGCCGTAGATGCAAAGCCAGATCGTGTTATTGCAAATGTATTTAATAATACCGACCAATCGGCACATCTATTTTCAGATGACGGATTTTTATTAAAGGCAGATACCACAGCGAAAACAATAAAATTGGTTCCTGATAAAGTGTTTATAAAAAGCACGGGGAATGATATAAACGCAGGCACAAATGCTTCACCATTTAAAACCATTAAAAAAGCATACGAAATGGTTGCAGATGGCGGTACAATTTATGTAATGGACGAAGTGCCTGTTTTAAACGCCGATAATATAACTGTTGAATCTAAAACAGTTATTATACAATCAGACGTAGGCGGCACAGGCAAATTAAAACGTGCCAATGATAACAACGGTGAGCTTATCACTATAGGTAATAAAGGCGTAGTAACTCTTAAAAATATCACAGTAGACGGCGGTGCGATATATGATAACAATCCTGCCTTTAACGCACGCATTACCGAAGAAACTAAAGTAGGCGGTGTTGTAACACATCGCGGATATCACGGCCAATTGGTAGTGGTAAACCAAGGCGGTGTATTTAACCTAGATGCAGGCGGTAAGCTTGTAAATAACGCTATCGCGGCAACCGATAAGACACCAAATGACCGTGGTTCAGCCCTTTGGGTAGTGGGTACTGCTAATATTAAAAGCGGATCAACAATCGCCAATAACTACCTGTCGGGCTACGCCTCCGACGGCGCGGCGTTTTCTATCTACGAAGCTACAGGTACTGTAAATATGACAGGCGGCGATATTAAGCATAACTATGCAGACCGCATGGGCTCTGCGGTGCGCTTATCAAACGGTACTATTAATATGAGTGGCGGTTCCATATACGATAATAACGGTGTGGCAAATACATGGGGAGCAATATGCCACAATAGCGGCACGTTAAACCTTAGCGGCACAGCCATAATTAAAGGCAATATGCAGGGAGGTTTTGAAAGAAACCTGTACCTTTGCGGCGGCACGCTTAAAATAGATGCGGCAATCACAAGCGCAGATGCAAGCATTGGTATATTCAGTAAAAGTCCGGCTATAGGTGCAGCCGTGGCAACAGTATTTGACACAGCCGATTATGCTAGCAAATTCTTCTATGACGGCGGTGCATTTAAAATAACAACTGCAAATAAAAAATTGGTTTTGAAAAACTCCGATAAAATATATGTTGCATCAAATGGAACAGATACAAACCTAGGCACCTTTGAACAACCGTACAAATCCCTTAAAAAAGCATATGCAATGGCAGAAACAGGCAGCACAATATTTGTAAAAGACGACATGATAGATAATGACGACTTTGTGCTAAATGAAGATAAAGCCATTACTATTACTTCTTGCGATAAATACGGAAAAGCCATTACAGATGCTGATGTAGCAAGCAAGAAGGCAATACCGTTTACCATTACAGCAAAAGGCGCAGGCAACCACTTTACAATGTGTGGCAATGCAAGCTTAACCATTAATAACCTTACTATTAAAGACGACAGCGCAAAGCGCAATGGCCGCTTATTTATGACAAACGACGGCGGCACGCCGTCACTTACCCTTGGCTTTGGAGCCACACTAACGGGTGGTAACACCGCTTACAGTGGCGGCGCGATATTCTGGAAATTCGGCACACTTACTATGGCTAAAGGCTCTGTAATTATGTCTTGCACATCTGCCGTTGACGGCGGCGCAGTTTACCTTGCGGGCGGTACATTTGCCATGAACGGCAGCATTACAGCTAACAGCGCAGTAAACGGTGGCGGCGTGTACTACGGTAATGGCATATTTACAGTAGGCGGCAACGCTGGTATTAACGGCAACACAACAAGCAAAGCTACAGTAAATAACGCAAATAACGTATTCTTGCCGGTGGGCAAATACATCACTGTTTCAGCGGCACTTGCACCTGGCGCCATAGGCGTTACAACGCAAGCCCCTCTAGCGGATAGCTCTAAAGTGCAAATAGCCGGTGGCGCAGCCGCTACGGCAGCTATGTTTGTAAACGACAGAAAAGCAAACGACGCCACATCAAAAGAAATGCTGGAGCTAATTGGTACAGATGTATATATTGTCACAAAAAATGAGAACACAAACATTTCTATGGGCATAACCTTAGAGGGCGAAACCACAGTACGCGGTGCAAATAGCTGGGGACATGAACCTGCCAACGCTTATGTTAAATTTAATGTGCCATACGAGCCTATTTCCGGACAATTAACCTTAACAACACGGCCGGAAAACAGCAAAGCTAAAATTACATATAACGGCACAGTTAAAACAGATACAATAGCTACGGGCACAGCAGGAGAAACACTTACAACAAAAATCGTGCTTCCATTAGATGCAGATTCTGCAAAGAACGTGCATTACTTTACCGTTACCGCCGAAAACGGCGATACAAAGCAGTACACAGTTACCCTTACAAAGCAAGCGCAAACAGCTAAAACAGCAACATTCAACTTTGACGGAACAGTAACAGGCAGAAGGCCAAGCACATCAAAAGTTTCGTTTAAAGGCGCAAGCAAAGTTACAGGCACATATGCTATCACTTCAGACAAAGAAGGCAAACTACCAATAAATAATCTTACTTTAACCGACGCAAATGATATTATCAGTATTACAGCAAATCTAGACTATTATAATGCGATAGCCAGTAGTGACTGGAAAGAAGTAACTATTGGCACACCTAATGGCATAAAGGTAGCGTCATATAAACGCCCGGGATATATTTATAAAGGGGAAAATTATATTGGCGAGGTAGCCTTGCATACAAACAACGCCAGTACAACAGACCTTACTATAGTAACAGGCATGTCTGCCAAGCTACCGAACCCCAGTTATATGGACGCATACCAAAATGCGGCAGATGCAAAGGCAGCAAGCAATGTAGACGCCAATCATCCACAAAAAAATAACTTTGGTGATATTAACGTTAATAACACAGATAGCGAAGATGTAAATAAATTTATTGATGTCTTTGTAAAAAAAGCAGCAAAAGATTATTTGGACGAAATTAAAAAGGCGGGCAGTGGTGATGTTTACGATGCACTTTTTGATAAAGATGGTACAGCAAAAAATCCTGCGAAATTTATTACTTTTATCACAGAAAAAGAGTTTATAGCTCCTATTGCAGGCACAGCAGAAAAGCCCAAAGGTAACAATGGATTATATAAATTCACCGTTACTGTAGCATGTGGCGACAATGGCACCAATCCGGCAAAAGGAGCAGCCGTAGAAAGCGACGAAAAAACGATTACCATATTTGCGCACCAATACGGCGGTATAGACACAAATACAATCAAAGCTGAAATAGCTAAATTATCAGATACAGCGTCTGTATTTGTGGATTACGGTAGCACTCAAGACATTATAAATTCGGCTGTAGCTGAAGCTGTTACTGTTACACTTACGCCAAAAGTAAGTACTGCGCTAAAAAACATTGGCGCAGATCCCATTACAAAAATAGACTGGAAAATAGTGTATAACGGTGGTGCAGACAACATCAGCGGCAACTACACCGCAAAAGCAAAATTAAACGTAGTTAAAGGCGATATAGGAACTGCGGTTGACGCTGAAATACCACTTACTGTTAAAGTAACGGTGCGTCCAAACGTAGATGTGCTTATTATAGATGCACTTGATACAGCTATAAAAGCAAACGAGAAAGCCTTTGCAGATATGTTGCAATCGGACGCTAAAGATGAGCAAGCTGTAATAAACGCCATTCAAAAAGCATTTGCAGCAAAGCTTGAAAATGTAACAGTAGCAAACATTAATGCCGCAGGAGAAACACTAAAAGAACAAATTTTCACATTAGGCGCAGGCAAAGATGTGGATTACAGTATTGTTATAAGCCCAATAGGCAGCGGATTTACAGCACCCATTTCCGGTGATGCGGCAAATGCAAATGGTGTAAATGGGCAATATTTGTTTAAAATTGAGCTTTCCATGACACGTGGCAAAAATACGCTTGTTAAAAAGCTTAATATCGCCCCAAGTGCTCAAATTGTATTAGCATCAACTAGTGGAGGCACAGAAAAAGATAACGGTATCTACATTAGCGCAAATCCATTTATCGGCACAAGCGATGAAACGGCGATAAACATAGTGGAGGAAATATGGAAAAACACCACACCTCCGACACATACACTTACATATGCTTTACGCAATAATGAAAATGCTCGTTTAACAGCAGTACAAACTTGGTTCGACAAAGCCATTAAAGAAGCAAGCGGCGATATAGCAATCGGAACAATTAAGTATCGCTTAAAAGACGGTATGGCACAGCGCCTAGATGCTTCGTCTAATCCTGTTGGTGATGCAACGTCATTAATCGGTACAGCAGTTGCTAAGCTTGCAGATAATGAAACAACAGCCTTATTTACAGATACTTCTTCTGCGGCAAGCGGCAGCGTAAACGCCAAAGCGAACAAGTATGTTATTAACATCATTAAAAATTCAGCGAATACACGCAGTGCAGAAAAAGAGCATAAATTCGAGCATGGCGCAAGCGACATTACAGTGCAAATAGTATCGCCTGTAGGTAGCAAAGGCCCATTTACCATGGTGCTATTAAACACTGCAACAGGTGATATCAATTCCATAGAAAGCACAGACGGCAACTTAATTATCCCAACTTCACAGCCATACGGCAATTATATCCTAGGTGTGCGCGACAGCGAAAACAAAAACTCTGCATATATTGCGTCTTTTACAGTGCCTGCGGCAAATGCGGCGACAAATGGTATCACACTAACAGCCGGCTCGCTATTAAGCGGCACAGTATTAGACAAAAACAGTGCAAAAGTTGCGGGTGCTACAATAAAAGCGCCTAAACATAGTAACAATGCTCAAGATATAGTATCTACTAATAGCTATGGTGCAAATGGCGCATATGTTTTAGCAAATGTAAAATCCAATGCGTATATCAACATAATGGCAAATAAAGCAGACGCATCAGGCGTTGTAGGCGTTAATACACCTGTTATAAATGTGGTTGATATTGTAATATCCGATGCAACCATTACAGTGGTAGGTGGGCCTGTTACACAAATAGCAGCACCTGCTGATGTACCGGCTGTAGGAACAAAGGTTACTATTACTGCACCAGACGGCGGCAAATACATAGGCTATGTAGACCAAAACGGTATATTTGCAGTACCGGGTGTTAAACCTGTAGAGGGCGGAACCGGCTTTAAAGTACACTTTGAAGACAGCCGCGGCCAACACGCCGATGAAAACAATGTCACGGTTACACCAAACAATCCAAAAGACGGATTTGCCACTACGGATATCACGTTCCCTAAAGCAATGATACCGCCTTTCGTAGGCGAAATAATTGGCGAAACCAAAGATGAGGGCGGTAACCCCATAACAGACGCAACTGTAGAGCTGTTCTATGGCAATGCCCAAATTGCCAAGACCAAAACAGGCGCTGCAGGCAGCAAAACCCCGGGCGCATTTAAGTTTACCGACTTGCCGTACGGCATATATCGTTTGGTTATCAGCAAGGGTGATGTTGTTAAAACTTTCAATTTTGAAATTAAAGCACCCACACAAAGCGCAATGATATTAATGCCAAACGGCAACAAAAATACTGTTGTAGAGCAACAGGATGCAACACCTCCCACCACGGCAGAAATACCGCTGGATATCTTTAATAACCCAACTACAGATCCGAATAAGGGCATTACCAAAAGTGAAAAAACGATTTTAGATAATGGCGGTACAATAGAAATTAAACTTGTTGCCGCGCTAAGCAAGGTAACAGCCGACGCAGACAAGATTAATGGTACGCTAAATTCAAAAAACAGCAAAATCGGATTACTTTTGGATTTATCTTTGTTTAAAACAGTTACAGAGCAAAATGGAAATGTAACCACACAAACAAGTAAGCTAACAGAAGTAGTTGAACCGTTGTCCATTATTATTGAAGTGCCTGCCGAATATCAAGGCAAAACAGAAGAAATCAAACTGATGCGCGTGCATAACAATGCTGTGGAAGAAATGAAGTATGAGGCGGCACCAACAGACAAAACAAAAGGTGAATATTACACATTTTTGCGTGCCGGAAAGCTAGATTACATGAAAGTTGTGGCAAGCAAATACTCTAGCTACGCACTGATACACACGTTAAAGCCCACAACACCACCGGACGACAGCAACTCAGACAGCAACTCCGACAGCAACTCCGACAGCAACTCCGGCGCGGGTGGCGGCACTGGTGGCGGCGTAGGCACAGTAACACCACCGGCTCCTCCTGCAAAGCCAAATAAGAAAAAGCCGGCTAAAAAGCCTACCTCACAATCAAAAGCAGATGAATCCAACGTAGAAAAAGACAATTCAAGCTCTATTGCGAAAAAGCCTGAGATAAGCAAAGAAGACCATGAAAAAGCTTTAACAAAAGATATTAAAGCATCGTTTGATAAAGCAATTGCCGCGCTGCCTAAAGACCTTACAGACGAGCAAAGACGCGAAGCAACGGCAAAATTAACAGCTATTTACGACAAAGCGTTAGCGGATATTCAAGAGGCTAACGAAGGCGAATGGGACGCAATATCCAAAGATGCAATTGCAAAAATGAGCAAAATTATTGACGAATATGGTGCGGAAAGTTTGCTTTGCAAATTGTGCGGAAAATGTACACCGTTCCTAGGCATATGCATTTGGATATGGCTTGCTCTCTTGCTTGCGGCTGCAATAGTGGTGGTAGTAATTATCATCATTAAACGCAAAAAATCAGATGATATAAAAGAAGACAGCGGCAAAAACATCACTTAAAAGCATATATTAAAACCGAATAACTCAAAACTGAAAAAGCACAAGTAAGCCACATGGCTAAAAACAATTAGCATTATTTTTTAAGCAAAAAGCACAGATAAAACAAATGGCAATAGGCGATATGTCTATTGCCATTTGCTTATTTAAAATGTATTATTAATAAAGCAAGTCTACGGACTTGTTTATTAATAATTTATTCTAATGTGCGTGCTATCGCACATGCACAATTAAAACTGTCGAAACAGTTTTAATAAAACAAGTCTTACATTGTATTGTTATATTCAAAAGAAGGGGATAATGGTATGGATAAATATTTAATAGTAGTGGATATGCAAAACGATTTTATAAATGGAGCGCTTGGTACAAGCGAGGCACAAAGCATAGTGCCGAAGGTATATAATAAAATAGAACATTGTAGGCAAAACGGATATAAAATAATATTTACCCGCGACACCCACCACGAAAATTATCTCAAT
>JAVWZM010000090.1:0-7906 GCA_036661035.1 Oscillospiraceae bacterium | reverse complement strand
CTTATTATTGTCCTTGTACTCGAGCCTTTTGTCAAGTTGCATACAGCAAAGACGGGGCTTTGAGTAGGACAATCAAAAGTAAAATTGCTGTAATATAACTATAAATAGCGCACTATTAATACCAAAAGCCTGCAATTTCGTTTTAGTTAAACAAATTGCAGGCTTTGAATTTTCGTTTGAGAAACGGCTACAGTACATTCTTTTAATTAATTTCACATCTCGCAGTGATAAATCAATGTTTGGCAATAGACGTTTTATTAGCAAAATAGCCCAAATTATTTTGCGATGTCAAATGGTTTACGGGTTACTTTTTATACAGCTTTATTTCGTTGGCTTTGTTAAGCTGTACTAATATTGTTACAGCAATCGGTAGCCCAAACAGGCCCCAAATACCAAATAGCTGTGCGCCCACAAACATGCACACAAGAGTAACAAGGGGATAAAGCCCTATTTGCTTGCCGACAACACGCGGCTCCAGGCTTTGGCGCACAACTGTAATTATTGCGTATAAAATCAACATGCCAATGCCAAAGGGGAAATCGCCCATAATAAGGCTGAATATGCCCCAAGGTATTAGAATGGTGCCTGTGCCAAGTATCGGCAATATATCCACCAGTGAAATTACAAACGCCACCAAAATAGAGTTTTGCACACGGAAAAGGGATAGACCAATGGCAAGCTCTACAAAGGTTATGGTTAAGAGCATAGCGTATGCTTTTGCAAATTTAAACAAAACGTCAATTCCGCTTGTTTTTATTTTCATCAGCATCTCTTTTGTGCTTTCAGGCATTTGTTTTGCAAAAAATTTGGTGATTGTATAATAATCCACCACGCAGAAAAACGATACAATAATAGTAAGCAAAAACTTAATAAAAAACGAAGGTACATGTGTAGCGGCAGAGGTAACTGCCGTTATGGCGCCGGAGGAAATACTGGTTACAAAGCCTGAAAGGCTATTTGCAATGCTGTTTCCAACGGCGTCGATAAAATCTAAAATAGTGGGGTTAAACTGTTTTACTATTGTTTCTATCTGGTTTTGCATGGCAATCAGCGCGGGGGATATAGTGCTTTCGTAAAACGAGGGCAAGCTCATAAATATGTCGCGCAACAAGATGATTATTCTTGTGCCAAGCACAGTTATAAGAGCGCCGACAATGGCATAAAACACTATCAATATCAGCACAGCCACGGGCTTTCGAGAAAGATGTGTTTTTTCTGTAATCTTGTTTATAAGGGGCTTTAGGCAAAAAGCAATTGCAAATCCTAAAACAAAAGGAGTTAAAAACGGCATAGCGTATTTTATCACGATATATACAAGAGCACAAATAAGCCCGTAAAAAACAAATTTAATTATAAATGCTCGCATTTTCTCAAGGCTTGGCATCGCAGGCACTCCTTATACAAATAAATAATAGGTATCATAAATACTTATGATACCTATTATAGTATATCCAAATGTAAAAATATATAGCAAATGCAATTTACGACAAAATAATGTTATTTTACGGGAATATCTATACCGTTAATGGTAATTGCGGATATTTCCGCAATATCCACAGGTATGGAAAATGCGTTTTTGTACGTAATGATTTCCTCGGAATTTTCCTTGTTGTCGGAGCTTGCCACAGATACGCTGTTTGACGAAAACTCTATTATAGAGCCGTCCAATCTCCTTGCGACTATTTCGGGCGTTTCGGAATAATCGTACATTTTGCCATGGCCTTTCACGGTAACGCCTATTGGAGAAACGCTTACATCGGTAATTTCCCAAGGGTTCATGTTTATAATACATTCCGCGCTTTTTTGCTCGGTAATACTATTTAATACAAATGACGTTTTCCATTCTCCGCTAATTTTTTCGGAATAGCTTGTGGTGCTTGCCAGTAACTTTATTTTAGATAAATCTGCATTTTCAGGCAGCTTAAAAGCTTGCTCTTCAAAATCCACATATCTGTAAATGCCATGTTCCTCAACGCTGCCAAAGCTTACACTGCCGCTTGGCAAATCGTTTAAAAACACACCGTTTTCATCTGCCAAAGAAAAATTAAGCTTATTATATCTGCCCATATCATCGCTTGGGTTTTGCTGTATGCGCAAGGTATCGTCAATCATGCCTATGGCGGAAATATACGTCCATGGTGCTGCGGAAATTTGTATGGCGTCCACATCGGGCTTTAATACAGGATATTTTTTCTGCTCGATAGTCTTCGACATTTCACTGTAAAATTCATTACCGCTATATTCGCTGATATCCGGCGGATAAAAAAGCTCTTTGGCGTCACGGTTTTTTACAATATCCGCCACAGTGTAGCCGGTATCTTTATTATACTGCTGGTTTTTGCCTGCTAAAATAGTGTTTAATTTTATGGATATTTTTTGCCCGTTAAGCTTTTCACCACAGGTGCCGGTTACGCGCATAGTAACCATGCGCGAGGCAGCGTCGTAATTGATTATCTCTGTTTGCGGAAAAACAATGCCGCTAATATCCATATCGTAAAGCTCGGTAGTGGCGTCTATATGTGCGCCTTTTAAATCCTGCAAGGTAAGGTAAATTACCACAGCATCGTCGTCGTTCATGGCGGCAAGCACGTTCATGCGAATATCAGAGGAGGTGCTTTCTTGCACAATTGGCTGCACCATGTTTGCGATGCGTTCACCAACAAGGGTGAACAGGCTGTTTAGTTGAGGTATAGAGGCGGCCATTACGCCAACACTAAAGGTGAACATAACGCAGCATGCAGCGGCAATACAGGCAATACGTTTAAAATGCACTGTGTTTGTGGGGCGTTTGGCAAATTTGCCGTTTGCATAAATTAAATTAGTGGGTGAGTATTTTACGCTTTCAAGGCGAGAATTTATTGCGTCCTTTACAGTTTTATTCGTCATAATACCAGCCCTCCAATCTCTTTTTCAATATTTCTCTACCGCGTTTTAGCCGTACCGCCACTGTAGAGGCAGGGGCATTTAATACCTTTGCAATTTCGGATATTTGCATATCCTCGTAATAAAACAGCAATATTACTTCCTTATATTTAGGCTTTAAGCACATTATTTCTTTTATTAATGTATCGTCCTCGTGGGTGGAATTGCCGCTGTCGGGAATATCGTTAAGCTCCTCCACCACGTTTACACGGCGGTTCCACGCACTGCGCAGATAATCCTTGCACACGTTTATCGCTATGCGCATTACCCATGTTTTTTCACCGGAGTTTCCCTCAAACTGGGCGTAATTGCGATATATTTTCAGCATTGTGTCCTGCACTGCGTCCTCGGCAAGCTGCATGTCTTTAAGGTACATAAAACACATTCTTAGCATTTGTGTGCCATATTGTGTAGCAATGCGTTCCATGTCTACGTCGGTGTTTTCAGTTGGTTGATGCATAGCGTATCCGCCTTCCAGTGTAATATAGACGAGTTGCATGTGGGATTTCTTTCAAAATGCGAAAATTAAAATTTACTTATGTGAAATGTCATCACAAAAACTAAAAATATTTTACATAATAAAATCATTATAGTATGTAAAAAATAAAAACACAACAAGCCATTGCACATTTGCCTAAACACAGGTAGAATTAGAGCATAACAATCTAATGGGAGGCCGTAATTTTGCAAATAAAAACAATAGTAGAGCTGTACGACAAAGAGCCCGTGGAAAATGTGCTTTCCGCTTGCGTGTTTGAACCTCAGATTTTAGTATATATTTGTGATATCAGCGACAATACCCTGCGCAAGGAAACAGCGGTATATCGCATTTTAAAAAGCCGAGGGCTTAAAACAAAGCCTCGTTTTTATTATATAGATACCACTAATTTGGCGGCGATTTACCGCACTCTTGCCGCCGTGGTGCGAGATTATCCCGGCTGCATGTTCGATTTTACAGGCGGCAAAGATTTAGTGCTTTTGGCAGCAGGTATTTTTTGCAAAGAAAACAATGTGCCGGGGTATTATATCGACGTAGAAACACGCCGATTTTGCCCGGTGTTCGGCTGCGAAGAATTGCGTGCGGAGTTTCACCTTCCACGCTTTCGCGCAGAAGATGTGTTTGCGCTTGCAGGCGCAACCATGAGCGGAAACGGGCATTTTGAGCTTTCTTTAATAAATGAAACCTTTGAAGAAGATGTGTTTGCCGTATGGAATATCATGATGAAAAACCCTGACGCATGGGGTGGGCTTGTGGGTTATTTGCAAGCCGTAACGCGTTTCACGGCAGAGGGCGAGCTTTATGTAAATGCAAAACAGATTATTCGCGTAAACGAGCATGTTACCGCAAAATGCAATATACCTATTTTGCATCGTCTTGAAGAAGGCGGCTTGCTGCTTGACGTGCATCAAGAGGGCAAGCATATTTGCTTTAAATATAAAACAGGGCTTATCAAAAAATGCCTTTTAAACCATGGCATATGGTTAGAACTTTATGCGTATATCAGCGCAAAGCGCAGCGGATATTTCGACGATGTGCGCACAAGCGTACTGGTAGACTGGGACAACGTAAGCACAAGCGGAGACACCACACGCAACGAGATAGACGTTTTGCTTGTAAAGGGGATAACCCCCGTGTTTATCTCTTGCAAAATGGGCCAACCAACGGCGCTTGCCTTGTCTGAAATAAAGATAATAAGCGAAAAGTTTGGCGGCATTTACACAAAAACCGTCTTGCTTACAGCGTCGGATTTGAAATCGAAAAACAATGCGCTTTATAAGCGCGCACAGGACTTGGATATTTATGTTTTGGACAAGCAAGACCTACAGGCGGGTATGCTTGAAAAGAGTCTTTTAGCAATTGCCGAAAGATAAATTTTAAAATATTAAAAGCATGCCTTATATTCGTTGAAAGAAAGGCTTAAAAGTTGTATAATTAAGTTTTAAGGCGAAAGTATTGCAAAATATTTTTCCAAAGAACATTCAAGGGGGGCAACATGCCAAATTACAATAATAATCCTCCGCAAAAGAATAGCGGCAGAGCCGCAGATAACACACAAAACCGCCAACAGGCGGCACAAAATCGAAATTATAATGCCGGGGCAGGGTATAATCCGGGGCTTAATCAGCAGCAAATTTATTTAAAAAAGCTTGCCAAAGAAAAGCGTCGCCGCATGCTGCTACGTCGCAGACGTATTGCATTTTGCGTTTTAACGGTGTTTATTTGCCTTTTGATATTTTTTATACTTAGACTTGTACTTAAAAAAACAAAGCCTGTAGTGGCACCGCCTATTTCGGTATCTGCTTCGGCAAGTGTACCGTCATCATCAATAGGCGCAAATTCGCAGGCGGTAAGCGCTATCTCAGATGTGGCTTCCTCCGCGCCAAGCGAGAGCGTTGCTGCAAACAGTGATGAGCTTAAAGTGGATTTAACCTCGTGGGAAATGCTTTTGGCAAACGCCAATAATCCATTGCCCGATGGCTATTTGCCGGAGCTTGAGCTTGTGGATACACAGCAGCACAAGTTCGACAAGCGCGCCGCCGCCTCTTTAAAGAAGATGCTTGCAGATGGCAACGCTACAGGGCTTAATCTTATGATTTGCTCGGCATATCGTTCTCACGAGCGGCAAACAACTCTTTTTAACCAAATGTTAGAGCAAAACAAAAAAAGCGGAATGACAGACGACGAGGCATATGCCGCAACCAAAAAGGTGCGCAATGTGCCGGGCACATCAGAGCATGAAACAGGGCTTGCGGCAGACATTGTTTCAACAAAGCATCAAAACCTTGACGACAGCTTTGAAACCACACCGGAATTTGCGTGGCTTAACGAAAATTGCGCCGACTACGGTTTTATTTTACGATATCCACGAGAAAAATCCGCTATTACGGGTACAATATATGAGCCTTGGCATTATCGCTATGTTGGTATACCTGCCGCAAAAGCCATTAAAAAGCAGGGCGTTTGCCTAGAGGGATTTATAGAGCTTACAAAATAATATTAAGTGGCAACTATGTACAGTGTTCCAATAAAACAAGCCATTACATTACTATCGGCGTGGTGATTACATCTGTACATTGCCATATTAAGCAAGGAAATTTACTTTTGGAAGGAATATGATTAATGATTAATTACGAAGTGGCAAATGCTGCGCGTATCACTGTGCTGCCCGCAGAAAAGTTTAAACGCTGCCGTGTTTCAATAAATTTTGTTTGGCCTGCACAGCGCAAAAGGGCTACAGCCGCCGCACTTTTAGCTTTTTTAATGGAGCGCGGTTATGCCGATTGCCCTGATATGACAGAGCTTTCAAAGCGTCTTGCAAAGCTGTATGGCGCAAGCCTAACTGTAGATACAGGCATTAGCGGCTCAAGCCGTATTTTGTCTGTAACAGTGTCCGGCATTAAAGACGAATTTGCCATAGACGGCGAAAACCTAACACAAGAATATGCGTCTATAGCGTTTGGCGTTGCATTTAAGCCCTATCTTGTAAATGGCGTGTTCGATGAAGAACAGCTTTCTATTGAACGGGAAAAGCTGCGCGAATTATTAGAGGGTGAAATTAACGAAAAACGCACTTATTGTATCAGACAAGCAAGACGTAAATTTTTTGGTAATTCACCTGAGGGCACCGAGCGCCTTGGCTATTTAGACGAGCTTGACAGCGTAACCGTACAGGACATTACCGAAGTGTTTGGCGAAATGTTGAGTTTATCTCATATAGAAGTAATGGTGATGGGTGCTGACGCGAACACCGTAAAAGTGCAGCTTGCAGATGCTATCAGCCATGTAAAACGCGCCCCTGCCGTGCTAAAGCTTGCAAGCGCACAGCCGCGCCAAAAAGATGCGGAATATACGCAAAATATAGACGCAGTGCAAGGTAAGCTGTGCTTATTATTTACAGCAGGCGAGGCAGTGCCGCTAAGCATGCTTTCCGCAATGCGCGTTGCCATAGCGCTTTTTGGCGGCACGCCAACCTCGCGCTTATTTATGAATGTACGCGAAAAGCAAAGCCTTTGCTATTATTGCTCCGCCGGATATTCGCATCTTACAGGCATGCTTTGCGTAGATAGCGGCATAGAGCATAAAAACGCCGCATGCGCCAAAACGGCAATTTTGCATGAGCTGGACATGCTTGTAAACGGCGAAATTACGCAAAAAGAGCTTGCAGATACAAAACGCTGCCTTGTAAATAGCCTAATGGCACTGGGCGATAATATTGCATCTCTTGAAAACTGGTATTTTCAAGAGCTTATCTGCGGCACAAAGGATACACCTCAAGAGGTTATCACAGAGATAAACAGCGTAAGTATAGATGATGTTAAAAAAGCGTTGTCGTCCTTTACGTTAAGTGTGTCATATTTGCTTACAAAGGAGGGCGCAGACAATGAATAAAGCTTCAAATGCAGTGCGCACCGCCGCCGAATACGAGGAGATACATCTTGATAACGGGCTTACCGTATTAGTAAAGGAAATGCCGGACTTTTGCGGAGTACATGCAGTGTATTCCACAGCCTTTGGCAGCATAGAAAGTGGGTTTATCGCAGATGGTAAAAAGTACGATTTGCCGGCAGGCATAGCACATTTTCTTGAACATAAAATGTTTGAAAACGAAGACGGAGATGCCTTTGAGCTATACGCCAAAACAGGTGCAAGCGCAAACGCATATACAAGCTTCGATAAAACCTCGTATATTTTTTCCGCCACGGATAATATAGATGCAAGCCTTGATATTTTATTAAGCTTTGTTTCACATCCGTATTTCACCAAGGAAACAGTGCTGAAAGAGCAGGGGATAATCGGGCAGGAAATACAAATGTACGACGATTCTCCCAGTTGGCGTCTTTTGTTTGCCATTACAGGTGCGCTTTATCATAACCACCCTTTGCGTGTCGACATAGCAGGCACTGTAGAAACAATAGCTGAAATAACGCCAGAGCTTTTATATGCTTGCACAGACGCCTTTTATCGCCCCGAAAACATGGTGCT
>JAVWZM010000089.1:0-8065 GCA_036661035.1 Oscillospiraceae bacterium | reverse complement strand
TTGCTGTATGCAACTTGACAAAAGGTTGTTTACAAAGACAATAATAAGTCAAGTTGCGATACAGCAATTTTACTTTTAATTGCCCTACTCAAAGCCCCGTCTTTGCTATATAATAACATGGAGGAAAGAATATGTTTTTAACAATAAGGCTGAAAAAGCAGTTTTGGCTCGGTACTTTGGCGATGCTTTGTATCGGTGCTTTTGCATTTTGCACCATAAACGCAAGGCATAGGCGGAACGAAGATATTATTCGCATGGCAAGCGCGCAAAATGCAACAGGCGCAAAATGCGACAGTGACGAAAAGGTGGTTTATCTTACATTCGACGATGGCCCGTCCGACACCACCGCCGCCGTTTTGGATATACTAAAAGAGAACGGTGTAAACGCAACGTTTTTTGTAATGGCAGACGGCAACAACACCAAAAATTTGCCTATTTTAGAGCGCACAAAGGCAGAGGGAAATGTGGTGGCTTTGCACACCAGCTCCCACGAATACAGCCAAATATATAAAACCGCAGAGGCGTATTGGCAAGACCTCGACTTATTGCGCAGCATAGTGGAGCCATTTGTTGGCGAGGTGCCGAATTTGCTCCGTTTCCCCGGCGGCAGTACAAACTCTGTGGCAAAGCGCAGTGTAATGGAAAAGCTTATTGTAGATTGCGGCGAAAAGGGATATCGCTATTTTGACTGGAACGTGTGCGCCAATGATTCTGTAGGTAAAAAACGCACAGCAGAATATATAACAAACACCGTTACCAAAGAGGCTGCTAAACATAAAAAAGCTATAGTGCTTTTCCACGATGCTAAGAGAAACGATACAAGCGCAGAGGCTTTGCCTGCAATAATTAAATGGTTTAAAGATAATGGGTACCGCTTTGACACGGTAGATAATTTGCCTGTTTAAAATTATCCGTTTGTTTTGAAAATATTTTTATCCTTGCTCTAATCAAAAGCCCAAATTTTAAACACTTCAAATAGCAAAACATGCGTTTTATAATGTTTTTAAACCGCAAATATGAAAAATCTGCAAACTTTTTGTGCCAAGCTATGAATACAATTGTAATAATGCACAAAATATAGTATGATAAATATATAGCAGTTTTCCTCGGCATTGATGTTTTTTTACAGCTTGCAAAGCTGCTATGTATCCCTCACGGGACAATTTTATGTGCCGGTCATATGCCGATGCACAATATTAATGTGAAATCACACTGCTATGTATTTAAGCGAAAGGGGCGCCTAATGTATTGTTTGGTTATGTAATGCCATGCCGCCCTGAGCTTAAAATGCGCGAATGGGGCGAATACCGCAGCTATTATTGTGGGCTATGCAAGGAGCTGAAACGCGAATACGGCTTTACCTCTCGCATGCTTTTAAATTACGATTTTGTTCTGCTTGCGCTTTTAGCAGACAGCCTTAGCGACGAGCCTTGCGAGCATGTACAAGAATGTTGTATTGCAAACCCCGTGCAAAAGCGCTGTATCTCCTGCAACACAAAAGGGCTAAGCCTTGCGGCAAACAGCCTTGTGCTAAGCTGTGCGTATAAAGTGAACGACGATATTCAAGACGAAGGCGGCTTTAAGCGCATAACCTCGCTAACACTAAGGCTGCTGCTGAAAAACAAAAAAGCCAAGGCAGCCGCGCGTTTGCCACAGCTAGACACTGTTCTTTGTCGCGAAATGAAAAGGCAAGCCGATATTGAGGGTGTAAAAAGTACAAGCTACGACGCGGCATCGGAGCCTACGTCTATTATGACAGGAACTATATTTTCGCAAATAGGCAACACACCTTCACAAGAAAAAATATTATATCGCTTTGGGCTTTTTATTGGTAAGATAATATATTATCTTGACGCCGCAGAGGATTATGAAAGCGATAAAGGCAAAAACAGCTATAATGTATTTTTGCTAAATGGATTATCCAAAGCACAAGCAGTGGAAAAAGCGCAAGAGCTGTGCCGCATGTGCGCAGGCGAGCTGGCGCTTTGCTATAACCTGCTAGATGTACAGGGCTACCGCAAAGCGATATTGGACAATATTGTTTTTCTGGGCCTTGCCGAGGGCATTATGCATGCCGGCGAAAAACGGGCACGCGTAAAAGACAGTGATTAAAATTATTATGCGGCATTTACACAATGCCTTTAAATAATATACAAATGCAAAACGGAAAGGAAGCAACATGGATTCATATAAAACACTTGGTCTTTCCCAAGGCGCAAACGAGGAAGAAATAAAATCTGCCTATAAAGCATTGGCGCAAAAATACAGCATGGACAACTACGAGGCAGGGCCTTTACGTGACGAGGCAGAGGCTAAGATGAACGAAATTAACGCGGCGTTTGACGAGCTGATGGGCAATATCCGCACAGGCAGCACAGCGGCTGCACAGGGTAAATCGGCAAGCACCGCATACAATGATATACGCGACATGATTAACCGCGGCAACGCAGAAGAAGCTTTAACCAAGCTGAACGCAATGCCTGTAGGCAGTGAGGACGCAGAGTGGAATTTCCTTGTGGGCAGTGCCTACTATTACAAGGGCTGGCTTTCCGACGCGGCACGTTATTTTGAAACAGCTTGCCGCCTTGAGCCGAACAACCGCGAATATGCGGCGGCAATGAATAATATTAAAAACAACGCAAGAGGCAATATGAACGGCAACCCATATGCGCAAAACCCCTATGGTGCGCAGATGCGCGGCTGCTCGTGCTGTGATATGTGTTCAGCCATGATGTGCATGGATATGTGCTGCGGCTGTGGAAACGGATGCTGACGTCATGCGCAGTGAAAGCAAAAAAATAGCGTTATGCGGCATAACCGGCGGCCTTGCGGCAACCTTGATGCTAATGGGCGGTATTTTACCCTTTGCCACATTTTGCGCCCCTGCCATTGCAGGAATATTAATAGTGCCTGTAGCTATAGAATACGGCAAAAAAATCGGAATGGTTTTATATCTTGCCATTGGCATTTTGTCTATAGTGCTAGTGCCTGATAAAGAAATGGCTCTGATATTTATTTTTCTTTTGGGGTATTATCCCCTGTTGAAGGCGATATTAGAGCATATGCATAAAAAGCTGCTGTGCATTTTAGCAAAATTTGCTGTGTTTAATGTAAGCGTACTTAGCATGTATGGGCTAATATTGCTAATCTTCCCCATGGGATATATTACCGAAGATTTTTCTGGTGGTGGCTTTTGGTTTGCCGCTGTGCTGCTATTTATGGGCAATATAACGTTTTTTATTTACGACCTTGCCATTACACGCGTAATTGCTGTATATTGCATAAGCATAAGGCCAAAGCTATTTAAACACATTAATAATAAATAACGGCTCTTTGGCAAATGTTGAGGTAGCCACCCATAAAACAGGAATTGCGCCAAGGTGTTCTGCGCAAGAATAAGCACTAAACCTCGCACGCGTATACGCGTGCGTATTGTTTTTGTAATCATTTTGCCGAAAGAAGGTAGTAATTTTGCAGCTTTTAACCCATGTAAAGGCTTTAACATTTATAAAAAAGCTATTATTGAATGACACCGAGCATATTTTGCCATTTACGCCAATGCCGCAAAAGGGAGAATGTCCTGCTTATCTCGGCGAAAGATTGCCGCGCAGTACCCCTGAATTAGAAGGCGTAAACAGCGGCGTGATAGATGCCTTTTTGCGAGAGCTTGCGGCAGACGACACCGCAGGTATACACAGCGTGATGATAGCGCGACACGGCAAAGTAATATGCGAAGCAGGCTTTGCGCCCTACAGCACAAAAAAATGGCATGTAACCCACAGCCTTTGCAAAACCTTTACAGGCACTGCCATAGGCATGCTAGTAAGCGACGGCGTGATAACCATTGACGAAAAAATATGCGATATTTTCCCTGAAAAATGCAGCTTTTTAACTAGTAAGCGCATGCGCAGCGTAACTATTGAGCATCTTTTAACCATGACAAGCGGTGTAAATTTTCGCGAAATAGGCGCTGTGCTTGAAAAAGATTGGGTGCGCGCTTTCATGGAGTCTGATATAAGCTTTGAGCCGGGCACTGAAATGGATTACAACAGCATGAACAGCTATATGCTTTCTGCCATTATAAGCCGCAAAACGGGAAATACTTTAGCGGAATTTTTAAACGAACGCCTGTTTAAGCCCCTTGGCTTTGGCGCTTGCACATGGGAAACCTGCCCAATGGGAATTACAAAGGGCGGCTGGGGCATGTATTTGTTTTTAGAGGACGCGCTAAAATTAGGGCAGCTTTATTTACAAAAAGGATATTGGAACGTAAACGGCAAAGAAATAGCCGTGCTTGATAAAAGCTGGGTATTGGCAGCTACCGCACAGCACGCTTTGCGAAACAATGATGAAGAATATGGATATCAGCTTTGGCCCAACAGTGCCCAAAATTATTATATGTTCAACGGCATGTTTGGGCAATATGTTGTGGTTTTTCCAACCAGCGAATTAATAGTGGCAATAAACGCAGGAAACGGGCATCTATTTACAAAAAGCTTTGCTCTTGATACTATTTGCCGCCATTTTGTGCTGTCTGCCCTTAATATATCCCCTTGTGAAAAAGATGATGCTTCCGCAAAAAAGCTGCGTTTCACCTTGGATAATCTTAAATTTGGTGAACCTGTGCCTGAATATATTGATGTAAAATCTCATTGGTACGACAATTTATTTAAAATTTTCAAAAAGCCGCAGCCTTTGCCTATCATAACACTGCCTATGCAAGCTAAAATGCTTTATAATAAAAAATTGCTGTTTGAAAACAGAGCGAATGGCATTTTGCCGATAATATTGCAAGTGATGTGCGACAGCTATGGCAAAGGCATAAACAGCATAGAATTCGCAGAGGAAAACGCGCATTTTATAATGAAATGGAGCGAGGGCGGAGAAACGTTAAACATACCGCTGGGCTTTACGGATTATGAAGAAAGCATTATTAAAATAAACGGCACTTCGTGGCATATCGCCGCAAAAGCAGAGTTTAAAAAAGACGAGGACGACTGCAATGTGCTTAAAATACGCTGTTGCTTTTTAGAAAGCAGTTCATCTCGCCTTATTAAGCTTGTGCTTACAGACAGCGGCGCAATACTAAAAATGGACGAAACGCCTGCCGTGGCACTCGCCATGGAAAAGCTTTCACAAGAGCAAGCTTTAATACGCAGTACAGACGCATTTTTTAAAGATTTTGATTATATTGAGTACAAGGTGAATAAAATCTGCACACCTGTTTTGCGCGGTGTGTTTGAAAACGGTGCAATATAATTGTAATTACGCAAAGAGCAAAAAAGCAAAGCAAAAGAACAAAGCAAAGTGCAAAAGAATAAAGCAAAAATAGCAAAGCAAAGTGCAAAAGAATAAAGCAAAAATAGCAAAGCAAAAAGCACGCAGTATCTCATTTTAACGTGATACTGCGTGCTTTTTATATGTTCTATCTTAGCTTTTGTCAAATGTTGGTGTAATTCACACATAAAAGGTAAGCCAAGGTATTTTTTTAAAATAATACCTTGGCTTTTTCTGCCTTTATTTAACGTTTTAAAGCAAAATGCCGTTTTGCATTTCTGCTGCTTTTAAGGTGTTTTTCATAAGCATGGCGCGTGTCATTAGCCCTACTCCGCCCGGCACAGGCGTTATGTATGCTGCCTTTGTGCTTGCCGCGGCAAAATCTACATCTCCGCAAAGCTTGCCCTCAGCATTGCGGTTTATGCCAACGTCAATTACTATTGCGCCCTCTTTTACCATGTCGCCTGTTACAAAGCCCTCTTTGCCTACTGCCGCTACAATTATGTCGGCGGCGGCGCATTTTTGCGCAAGGTTTTTGGTGCGTGAATGGCAGATAGTAACCGTGGCATTTGCCGCAGAAAGGAGTAGTGCCGCCGGCTTGCCTACTATATTGCTGCGGCCGATAACTACAGCGTCTTTACCGTTTATATCCGTGCCTGTAGATTTAATAAGCTCCATACAGCCTGCAGGTGTGCAGGGCAAAAAGCACTCCTCGCCTATCACCATGCGCCCCACGTTTATCGGGGTAAAGCCGTCTACGTCTTTATCGGGAGAAATGGCGTCTATAATGCGCTTTTCATTAATATGCTTTGGCAGCGGCAGCTGTACCAAAATGCCGTTTATTGTGCTGTCGAGGTTATATTTATTTAATATTTCCAAAAGCTCTTTTTCCGTGGTGGTATCTGCAAGGCGTAGCACTACCGACTCTATGCCGCACTCGGCGCAGTCCTTGGCTTTGCCGTTTACATATACCGCGCTTGCAGGGTTTTCTCCAACAAGAATTACCGCAAGCTTTACGCAAATATTTTTATCTTTAAGCTTTGCCACTTTTTCGGCTACATTTTGTTTTACTTCGGCGGCTATTGCCTTGCCGTTAATTGTTACTGCCATCATTATCCCCCTGTTCATCTGCGCTTATGTTTTCTTGCGGCACTTGTGTATTTGATGTTTCTTGCGTGGGTTTTTCATCGCTTTCAATAATTAAATCTTGCTGATTATCCACCGCTTTAAGCGCATTATCTGCATTTATTTCCCCTGTGCTTTCATCTGTAGGCACACGCCTTGCGCCTTTTTTACGCGCTATTGCCCATATAGCAAATGCCGCAAGCACAGACACCGCCGCCACAAGCTGGCTTGTGCGCAGATTGAAAAAGTTCGTCATTAAGCTGTCTGTGCGCAGGCCCTCTATAACAAAGCGTCCCGCGCCATACCACATCACATAAAACAGCATTATTTCGCCGTTAAAGCGGCGTCGCTTATGATATGCAAAAAGCAGTAAAAAGCCTAATAAGCACCATAAAGACTCGTATAAAAACGTGGGGTGTACAGGCATATTGGGGTTCACCGTGATGCCCTGTGCCGCCAAGGTTGCCTGGGTTGCCGCAAGGTAGCTTTGTGTGGATTCGCTGTACATTCCCCATGGCATATTTGTATTTGTGCCAAACGCCTCTTGGTTTACAAAATTGCCCCAACGCCCGATGCACTGGCCTATTAAAAAGCCCATGGACGCTAAATCGAACATAGGCAGCACAGGCACCTTGCGCCACTTGCAAATGAAAAAGCCGAAGAAAAACGCACCTATCACCGCGCCGTAAATAGCTATGCCACCGTCGCGGAAATTTATCATATCCCATATGCTTTCGTATTTAAACGGCGCAAAAGCAACGTAATAAGCCCTTGCGCAAATAACGGCGCAAACTGTGGTAAGCAGGATAACGTCTATCATTCTGTCTTCGTTTATGCCAAATTCCTTCGCCTTTGAAAAAGCAAAAAGCAACGCCAAAAGCATGCCTATTCCTATAAGCACGCCATACCAATACACATTAAAGCTGCCTATGGAAAAAGCTACACGGTTTACATTAAAGCCTAAACCAAGCTTTGGAAACTCTACAAAATTAATCATTGGCTACTCCTCCTCAATAGGGCGAATAATTACGCTTGCGCTGTACTCGCGGCGCAGTACCGTTTGCAATAATTTATCTACATCTTCTACCGTTACCGCCGCAAGTGCCTGTATTTCGTCGTACATGGTGCGATGTTTAAAATACACCGTTGCCATACCCGACGCCATATCGTCTACGTTTTCAAGGTTAGACACAAGCTCGCCATAAAGCGCATTTTTGCAAAGGGTAAAAACTTCTTTAGGCACTCCGTTTTCACGCAAAAGTTCAATTTCGGCAAACAAGCGGCTGCGCACTTCTTCGGGTTCTTGTGTTTCGCCTGAAAAAAGTATGGCAAAGGCACCGTCCACGTTTAAAAGCTCTCCGCTAAAATCGGCGCTAATCAGGCCTTTATCGTACAGTTCTCTGTATAGTGGCGTCATATCACCTATTATTAAATCCGTTAATAAATCGCAGATAATTTCGTTTTTAAACTCCTCGCCTATGCTTGGGTTTTCTTTAAAGCCTATGCCTAAAAGCGGCTTTGATACAGACATATAAAGCTCGGTTTCTTTTCGGTTTATTTCTTGTGGCTCTGCCTTTGAAAGGCGCACTACCTCGCCTTTTTTCTCAACGATACCTGCGCGCTCGCATGCCGCCAAAAGCTGCGCCTTGGTAATATTGCCTGC
>JAVWZM010000088.1:0-8407 GCA_036661035.1 Oscillospiraceae bacterium | reverse complement strand
CGTCCCGTTATCCGCCCACATTGTCCCATTTTCACGTTCATCAATAACGATAATCATATGTATGTGATTTGGCATAATCACACATTTGTTTATGCCAATAATTCCGTTCATGTATTTTTGGGCAACCGTTCCATATTGCGATAATTCAATATACGGGACGATGTGGGCATCGTCCCCTACTGACGAGCAAAATACAAACAACCTTTTCCAAAGTATACCATGCTTTTGCAACAAGGAAAAGACCTGTTTCCCACTTTGGCATTGCAAAAATAAAAATGCCAAGGCGTTCTTGCATAGAACACCTTGGTGCAATTCCTATTTTACGTGCGGCTACCCCAACGTTTGACGAAGAGCCTTCCTGTTTTACGGGCGACTATCCCAATATTTGACAAAGCGCCAAAACAAAAGCAGCCCATTTTCGCATCTATTCGATGCTAAATGAACTGCTTTTCTTTTGGCGTCCATTACATGGATAGGCTAAGCTACGCTTGCCAACTGCCAAATGCGTGGTCGGAGTAGGGCGATTTGAACGCCCGGCCTCTTGGTCCCGAACCAAGCGCGCTACCATCTGCGCTATACCCCGAAAAATAATGGCAGCAAGCCTGCTGCCATTGGTTGCGGAAGAAGGACTCGAACCCTCACAAACAGAGTCAGAGTCTGTCGTGCTACCATTACACAATTCCGCAAAGTGCTTTATTATTATAGCGAAAAAGGGCGAGCGTGTCAACCTATTTTCAAAAAAACTTTCCTTAATCTTGCTTTTGTTTGCCTTTGCCACATATCTGCTCTGCGGTATGGTTTTAATGTAATATTTTTGCTTGACAAAGCAGAAGAACGGTTATACTCTTAATGTAAGATAATAAATTAAACTCGTTATAAATAAGGAGGATTTTTATGAAAAAACGTGTTGGTATTTTAACCTCAGGTGGGGATTGCCCGGGGCTAAACGCTACAATTAGGGGCGCGGCAAAGGCATTGTATCACCGTTTTGGCGGAGAAGTGGAGATAATAGGTATTATCAACGGCTATTCCGGCCTTATAAATGGCGATTGGAGAGAGATGCAGCCCTATGAATTTTCGGGTATTCTTACGGTGGGCGGCACAATTTTAGGCACAAAGCGCACGCCATTTAAGCTGATGACGGTTGTTGAGGAAGATAATATAGATAAAGTTGCCGCAATGAAAAAGCATTATGCAGATATGAAGCTGGATTGCCTTTTGTGCCTTGGCGGCAACGGCACACACAAAACAGCTAATCTTTTGCATCAAGAGGGGCTTAATATTATTGCGCTGCCCAAAACTATCGACAATGATATTTTCGGTACAGATGTTTCTTTTGGCTTTCATACAGCGGTGGATATTGCCACAGAGGTAATAGACCGTATACACACCACTGCGTCAAGCCACAGGCGTGTAATGGTAATAGAAATAATGGGTAATAAGGCAGGCTGGCTAACACTTTATTCGGGAATTGCAGGCGGCGCGGATATTATTTTAATCCCGGAGCTGCCATATAATATTGACAATGTTTGCGCGGCAATAGGCAAGCGCAGCGACAAGGGCAAAACTTTTTCAATCGTGGCGGTGGCAGAGGGCGTATATGATATTGAAGAAGCCGCAATGAAGAAAAAAGAGCGAGCTGCAAGGCGGCTTGAAAACGGAGAAATAACAGCAACTAACCGTATTGCAAGGCAAATTGAAGCGACTACGGGCTTTGAAACTCGTGTTTGTGTGCCCGGGCATATGCAGCGCGGCGGAACGCCAAGCGCCTACGACCGTGTGCTTGCCACGCAATTTGGCACATATGCCGCAAAGCTTGTGGAGGCAGAGCATTACGGCGTGGCAGTTGCCATGAAAAACAACATAGTTACGGAAAATCAGCTTTCTGACGTGGCAGGGAAATCTCGCCTTGTGCCGGATACCTGCGACATGCTTACCGTGGCGCGCAGAATGGGTGTTTCCCTTGGATAAGCGAGCGCTTATGAAAAAATGCAAGAAAAGCCCAAAGCCTTAGCACAAGCGGCGAAAGCATAATGAAAATCAAAGAGGTAACACTAAACGCGGCTTGACAAAGCACGTTAAAATAGGTATTATATATATCATAAAAATAAGATTTTTATGATATATATTGCCGTGTTTACGGCTCGCGCTTTTCGGCACTTCAAATATATAATACTGTATAAATGTAATGAAAAAGAGTTTGTGCTTTATGCTTTTTTACAAGAGAGCCGGTGTTGGTGAAAGCCGGTAAAAAGCTTTTGCCCATTGTCGCTTTGGAACAGAAACGGTGAATGTTTTAGCTGTTTTCGTAAATCCGCGTTAAGGATATCGAGTGGTCTTGCATTTGCAAGGCAATTTGGGTGGTACCACGGTATTTTGCCGTCCCATACATATTTTATATGTGTGGGACGTTTTTTTGTTTAGTGACAATGGATTAAATGTTTAATAGCACACTGTAAGCGCTGATATAGCAGCTTTGCTAATTATTGTCTTTGTAAACAACCTTTTGCCAAGTTGCATACAGCAAAGACGTGGCTTTGGGTAGGATAAGCAAAAGTGAAATTGCTGTGATAACAGGAGAGAGGGGATAACTTATGAGCTTTTTATTAATTATTTTAATGCTGCTTAGCTTGGCTTGCGGAATTGCAGCCTTGCTAAAATGCCATTTAGCACAAAGTTTGTCGTTATCGTGCTTTCTTTTGATAATAATAGGTTATTTCATGGGCATTTTCGGAGCATTGAGCATGGTTGCGGTGCCTGTATGGATACTGATAATTGCAAGCGTGGGGTATTCGTTTTATTACTTTGTTATTAAAAGGCATGCGGATATTTTATCATTTGCCTTTGAAGCATTGTGCTTTTGCGCCGCCGCCGCATTGTTTTGGTGGCTGTGCCGTGGCTGCGCATTTTCGGATTGGGACGATATCTCTCACTGGGGAAAGGCTTTAAAATTCATGTTTTACGAAGGCGGGCTATATACATCGCCGTCTTACACGGGGAATTTTGCTTCATACCCACCTGCAAGTGCAGTTTTACAATACATTATAATAAAGACCTGCGGCTTTGGGTTTAGGGAGGACGTAGCCCTTTTTGCAAATGTGATGTGGGTATGTGCAATGCTAGTATATCCTTTAAAATGCTTTAAAATAAATAAGCGTCCGATACGTGTAATTATCGGGATATTGTTTATGATGAGTGCTGTATTTGCAATACCCGAATTTTATAAAAAAGCGGGTGTTGATGTGCTGCTTGGCATATTAATGGCGTTTTTGCTTTTAACGGAGTTTTTGCCGCAGCGCGATAAAACGGACATAATATTGCAGATTACAGGTTGCTTTTGCCTTGCTTTGCTTAAAAATTCCGGAGTGGGGCTTGCGCTACTTGTGGCATTGATTATTTTTATTCATCAGCTTTGGCTTTTGCATGAACAGGCAAACCTAAAGCCAATTAAACAAAAGCTTTTGCAATATTTTATAGCGGCGCTTCCGATGCTTGCTGTATTTGCGGCAAAGATAAGTTGGCAAGCCCACTTGAATTTTCAGGGGATAACACAGCGCTGGCAAAGCAAAGCATCGCCTATCAGCCTGCTGTGGGAAATGTTTACAGGGGCTGCTCCGCAATATAGATACGATGTAGCGCGGTTATTTGCGGATAGTATAGTGCATGTTAAAAATTATGGTGTCACATTCAGCTTTCCGTTTATAGGGTGGATAATATTATGCGGTATAATAATGGCGTTTGCTGTGATTATAACACAGAGGGCAGAACGGAAAAACTTGATTTTCGCCACCATTTCAGTAATTTCATCTGCGGCAGTATTCGTTTTATCCCTTTTATATACATATGTAATATTATTTGATAAAAACGAGGCGTTGGAGCTTGCGTCCATTTCGAGATATTTAAACACATGTGTAATGCTTTTAATGATGTTTTCACTTTGCGTTTTTGCTGTGGCACTTTACAACGCAGACAAGCGCGGATTATTTGCGGCTTTGCCTGTGGCGTTTATCTGCTTTGGCTGCTTATGCAATGTAAGATATATTAAGGACGTAATTGTAAACGCACCCATATATGCGGCACAAACAAACCACGACAGATATCTTTCGCGCTATGCGGCTTCAAGAATAGCGAAAATTGATGAAGAAAATCCGAAGCTTTATCTTATTACGGCAAATGACGCAGGTATTTCGCAACTGCGTATAGAGTTTGATTTAATGCCGAAAACCTTACCTGCGCAAAGCTCTATTATTGCAACGGACGAATTTTTAAGCGATCCTTGGGTAAAGCATTGCACATGGCAAGAATGGAGCAGAGAGCTTTATGAAAAATATGATTACGTATATATCTTTTGCCCTGAAACCCAGTATGTAAGAGAGTTTTTACCGGTTTTTGAAGACGAGAGCCAAGTGGTGGTGGATAGATTGTTTTCTGTAACTAAAAAGCCGGACGGTACAGCCAGTCTAAAATGCTTAGATTGATAAATTAAATGAAGGACGTGATTTTTTGGATTGGATTGCAAATGTCCCGGTGATTATTCCTGCGCTTAATCCGGACGAAAAACTTATTAAGCTTATTAATGAGCTTAATGAAAATAAGATAACAAATATAGTGATTGTAAACGATGGTAGCTGTGAAGAAGCGGAAATTTATTTTGACGCAGCAGAAAAGCTTGGCTGCACAATATTAAAGCATTGTACAAATATGGGAAAAGGCCGCGCCCTTAAAACTGCGTTTAACTATTGCCTTAATGCAAACGAAAATTTAATTGGCACCGTTACAGCAGATGCCGACGGGCAGCATACTGTGGAAGATATTGTTGCGTGCGCAGCGGCACTTGCAGATAACAGGACGAATCTTATTATGGGCTGCCGAAACTTTGAGGGCGAGGACGTGCCAAAAACGAATAAGATGGGAAATAAACTAACGGCGGTGGTAATGAAACTGCTTTGCGGTGTGAAAGTAAGCGACACGCAAACAGGCCTTCGCGCGATACCTGCCGGCTTTATGCGGCAATTGCTTAAAGTAAGCGGTGAGGGATTTGAGTTTGAAACCAATATGCTTCTTGAAACACAAAAAACAGATACACCAATAAGCGAGGTACCTATTAAAACAGTGTATATAGAGCAAAACAGAACCTCGCATTTTAATCCACTTAAAGATTCAATTAAAATCTATGCGCTGTTTTTGAAGTTTATATGTGCGTCAGTATCCTCGGCAGTAGTGGATATGGTGCTTTTTGCCATATTTGTAAAGCTGTTTCGCAGATATAATATCGAAATGTATATCGTTGTCGCTACCGTAGCCGCGCGCATTTTGTCGGCGATATTCAATTATTTTGTAAATAGCAAGGCAGTGTTTGAAAAACACACGGGCAAAAACACCATGGCGAAATATGCGCTGCTATGTGTAGTGCAAATGTCCCTTAGTGCGGTGCTTGTTTCCTTAGTTTATTCATTTATACAATTTTCGGAGCTGGCAATTAAAATACCTGTAGATTTAATACTGTTTTTAATTAGCTTTCAAATACAGCGCAAATATGTTTTTAAAGATAATGATACAAGCGGTAATCGATAAAATTCATCTCATGCACGCTCAATTACGCATACATATTAAGATTAAAGCCATAGCTTTATACCTATAAGAATAAGTGGAGGAAGAAAAATGAAAGAACTTGAAAAAACCTATGATCCTAAATTAGTGGAGGATAAAATATACGCGCAATGGCTTGAAGGCGGATATTTTCACACAGAGCGCGATGCAAACAAGACACCGTATACCATTGTAATGCCACCGCCAAACATTACGGGGCAGCTGCATCTGGGGCATGCTATGGACAATACATGGCAAGATATTCTTATTAGGTTTAAGCGTATGCAGGGCTATGCCGCGCTTTGGGTGCCGGGCACAGACCATGCGTCCATTGCCACAGAGGCAAAAATAGTAAATGCAATGAAAGCCGAGGGGCTTACTAAAGCAGACCTTGGCCGCGATAAATTTTTAGAGCGTGCGTGGCAGTGGAAAGACGAATACGGCGGCCGCATTGTGCAGCAGTTTAAAAAGCTTGGCTCCTCTTGCGACTGGCAGCGCGAGCGTTTCACCTTGGACGATGGCTGTAGCGACGCCGTATTGGAAGTATTTACGCGCCTATACGACAAAGGGCTTATATATCGCGGCGAGCGCATTATAAACTGGTGCCCCCATTGCAAAACCTCCATATCAGATGCCGAGGTAGAGTATGAGGAGCAAGACGGGTTTTTCTGGCATTTAAAATATCAAATAACAGGCACAAATGAATTTGTAGAGCTTGCCACCACTCGCCCCGAAACAATGCTTGGCGATACCGCAATAGCTGTGCACCCCGACGACGAGCGATATAAGCATTTACACGGTAAAACCGTTATTTTGCCGCTGGTTAATAAGGAAATACCCGTAGTAACCGACACTTACGTTGACATGGCTTTCGGAACAGGCGTTGTTAAAATAACTCCGGCACACGATCCCAACGACTTTGAAGTGGGGCAACGTCATAATCTGCCTATAATCAAGGTGCTTACAGACGACGCGCATATCACCGCCGAATGGGGCAAATATGCAGGGCTAGACAGATACGAGGCACGCCGCATAATAGTGGAGGATTTAAAAGCAGGCGGTTATCTTGCGAAAATAGAGCCGCATATGCATAATGTGGGCACTTGCTATCGCTGCGGCACTACAATAGAGCCAATGGCGTCTTTGCAGTGGTTTGTTAAAATGATACCGCTTGCAAAGCCTGCAATAGACGCAGTGCGAAATGGCGATATTAAGTTTGTGCCCGAACGCTTTGATAAAACATATTACAACTGGATGGAAAACACACGAGATTGGTGCATTTCCCGTCAGCTATGGTGGGGGCATCGAATACCGGCGTACTATTGCGACGCTTGCGGCGAGGTGCATGTAAGCGCAAAGCCGATTACTGTATGCCCAAAATGCGGCGGTGCTGTGCGCAGAGATGAAGACACCTTAGATACGTGGTTTTCTTCTGCGCTTTGGCCTTTTTCCACATTAGGCTGGCCAAACGAGGACAGCGAGGATTATAAATATTTCTACCCAAACTCCACCCTTGTTACGGGTTACGATATTATCACCTTCTGGGTAAGCCGAATGATTTTTTCAGGCCTTGAATATACAGGCAAGGCTCCGTTTAACACTGTGCTTATTCATGGTCTTGTGCGTGATGCCGAGGGGCGTAAAATGTCAAAATCTCTCGGCAACGGTATTGATCCACTGGAAATAATAGATAAATACGGTGCAGATGCTTTGCGCCTAACCTTGGTGCTTGGCTCTACGCCCGGCAATGATACACGCTTTTCAGACGAAAAGGTGCTTGCGTCACGCAATTTTGCAAATAAGCTTTGGAACGCAACGCGCTTTGTTATGATGAATTTGCCTGAGGATTTTGTACCATCTATGCCGAAAAGCTTGGATTTATCAGATAAATGGGTGCTGTCAAATTTCAACAATCTTGTGAAAAACGTCACGGAAAACCTAGACAAATGCGAGCTTGGTATTGCGGCGCAAAAGGTGCAGGACTTTATATGGGATATCTATTGCGATTGGTATATTGAAATCGCAAAGCTTAGCTTATATGGCGAAGATGCCGCCAAAGCGGATAACGTAAGGCAGGTGCTTGTGTTTGTGCTTGTAGGCGCTTTAAAGCTTTTGCACCCGTTTATGCCGTTTATTACCGAGGAAATTTACGACGCCTTGCCGGGTAGCGGCAAAACTATCATGACACAGGAATGGCCTTGCTATACGGAGCATCTGGCTTTCAGCGCAGAGGAAGAAGATTTTCAAAAGGTGATGGATTTAATTAAGGCGGTGCGCAATATCCGCGCCGAAATGAATGTTCACCCAACAAAACGCAATTCATTAATAATAGAAACTGCCGATGCCGCTCCATTCCAAAAGGGCGAAAGCTATCTAAGTAAATTTGCTTTTGCAACAGACATAACCTTTACAAACGCATATACAGGCGATGCCGCCGGCATGGTGCAGGTGGTAACCCACGCTTGTCGCGCGTTTATCCCCATGATGGAGCTTATCGACAAAGAAAAAGAGCTTGCTCGCCTTAATAAAGAGCTTGCCATTTGCGATAAAGACATAGCCATGCTTTCGGCAAAGCTGAATAACGCAGGCTTTCTTGCCAAAGCACCGGAAAATGTTGTGGAAGAAATACGTGTAAAATGCGCCGCCGCACAGGATAAGCGCGGCAAAATAAACGAAAGCCTTCAAGCTTTAAACGGATAATTTATTTTAATGCTAAATAGAAACGTTCCTTACATTATATTTATCGCAACTTGACTTATTATTGTCTTTGTAAACAACCTTTTGTCAAGTTGCATACAGCAAAGACGAGGGTTAAATT
>JAVWZM010000087.1:0-8602 GCA_036661035.1 Oscillospiraceae bacterium | reverse complement strand
TTGGACAAAGAGCCAAAAATGCCAAGGCATTCTTGCATAGAACACCTTGGCGCAATTCCTGTTTTACAGACGGCTACCCCAACATTTGACAAAGAGCCTAAATAGGCAAAATAAAGCACCGAATATATCACCACTTGTGATATATTCGGTGCTATTTTTTAGTTTTAATTAACCGAGTATGTGGTTACATCTCGCATTAATCTCGGAATCGCCTTTATAATACTCTGATCATGCTAAGACATTTCGCAATATATAAATTAAATTATTTAACTTGCTGTATCTAAAATGCACGAAAATATTCGTACGGCTTTTTCCGGTTGATATTCGTCCTCTCATTTCACGCAAGACACACACTATTAGATAATATTGCGCTCACTGTAAAGCACATTCGCATCTCCTGTAAGCTAACACACCTACAACACCGGAATGTAAAGAAAACCTAATCGGTTAAACCAGAGGCAATTATCTGATAAAGCGTGCAGTCCCGCACATATGAAATGGTATTTCTTCATCTGAGTACATCGGACCCACCCCTTTCCTTTAACTATAGTATATACTTGCATGATGCTATTTACAATAGACAAAATTAATGATAATTGTAGATAAGTTTTGTATATATTGTCATGTGCTAAAGCGCAAATTAATGCTATTCAGCTTGAGTGTTCATATAAAATTAAATGCTGCCAAGTGCAATGCGCATCATATTCGTAAAGTTTTTTTGTCTATCCTCTGCCGTTGTTACTTCGTGTGAAGTAAAGCTGTCGGAAATAGTAAGCAGGCAAGCAGCATTCTTACCGGTAACAGATGCATTGTGAAACAGAGCAAAACTCTCCATCTCTACTGCAAGGCAACCCTTTTCGTCACGTAATTTCTGCCAGTACGGTGTTTTATCTTCACGATAAAATACGTCGCTACTGTGAATTACGCCGGTAATAAGCGGCATGTTTAACTCTTTTGCGCTGTTTGCGATGGCTGTGTTTAATTTTTCGCTTGGATATGTTGTGTCTTTATCGTATCCGTTTTGTGTAATTGCATAGCTGCTTTCGCTATATGCGGCGCTTGCAAGCACTACGTCAAAAACCTTAGCTTTTTCGCTGTATGAACCGGCAGAGCCAATACGAATAATATTGTCAACATCATATTGTGTGTATAGCTCGTAGGAATAAATGCCGATGCTTGGCATGCCCATGCCGCTGCCCATTACTGAAACAGGCTTGCCATTATAAGTGCCTGTAAAGCCCAGCATGCCGCGCACACCGTTTACCTCTTTCACGTTTTCAAGGAACGTATCTGCGATAAATTTAGCACGTAGCGGATCTCCCGGCATAAGAACTGTTTTTGCGAATTGACCTTTTTCTGCTTGATTGTGTGGTGTAGACATTTTTGTAATCTCCTTTATTAAAATATATTTATATGCTACAATATTGGTTAGGTGATGAATTTGAATATACCTGATAAATGCTATTTATGCCCAAGAATGTGCGGCGCAAACCGAAACATTATGCAAGGCTTTTGCGGTGCCAAAAATACTGTGCGCCTAGCAAGAGCTGCTTTGCATATGTGGGAAGAACCATGCATCAGCGGAACCAAAGGCAGCGGAACTGTGTTTTTCAGCGGTTGTCCGCTAAAATGCTGCTACTGCCAAAACTATCATATCAGTGCCGAAAATTTCGGTAAAGATATAAGCACATTACAGCTTGCACAAATATTTACACGCATGGAAAACGAAGGCGCGCATAATATCAACCTTGTAACGGCAAGCGCATATTTGCCCTTTGTTATAGACGCACTTGAAATAGCAAAGCCTAAAATACCCGTGGTGTATAATACAAGCGGATATGAAACATTAAATGCGATAAACGCTTTAAAACCGTATGTGGATATTTGGCTAACCGATTTAAAATACATGTCAACAGCGCTGTCCGGAAAATATTCTTCTGCCGCAAACTATTTTGAATATGCAAGCGCGGCAATACTTAAAATGCACGAATATTCGCCAAAGCCCATTTTTAATGATGACGGTATACTGCAAAAGGGATTAATAGTGCGATATCTTGCACTCCCCGGTGCTTTAAACGACGGCATAAGCTGCCTTAACTGGCTGCATGAAAGCATGGACAGCGACAGCTTTTTATTAAGCTTGATGAGCCAATACACACCATTTTATAAAGCGACTGAACACAAAGAACTGTCGCGTAGGATATACAGCTACGAATACAACAAGCTTTTATCCGAGGCCGAAAAGCTAGGCCTAACAAATGGTTTTATGCAAAAACGCAGCAGCGCAAAAGAAGAATATACCCCCATATTTGACCTTGAAGGCGTGGATATTTAATTGTCGTTGTTTCATTATACAACAAATGCGGTATCAAATAAAGTTTAAAGCCTAAATTGATAGGAAAAGAATAAATATTAATAAATACAAGGCAAATGCTATTGCCATACTGACACACGCCATAATAATTAAAGCTTTTGCTAAATTTTTGTGCCCTACGGTATATTTAGGGTTGTTGTCAAAAGCAACAACAAGCATAAATATAATACCGAAAACAGGAATACTGTTTATAATTAAATATAAAACTATGGTTTTTATCGATAATGCCTTGTCGTTTTGCGGCGGCATCTGTGGATAATTGTATTGATATGGAGAATATGGGTTTTCTTGCGGTTTTTCCGCTTGCTTTTTCTCCCCTACCGCCGCTTGGCAATTGGGGCAAATTACCGCGTTCGGCAAAAGCCGTGTACCGCAAAAACCGCAAAAATTATCAGCCATGATATTCACCCCCGTTTGTTTTTTATAAATAGCCACGTGCAAAACTCATAAGAGCTGAACGGTCAAGACCGTTCTCTACAATACATTGTGTTAAATGAAATTGTGAACTGCCGGATATTGTAGTGTCGAATATTGGCTCGACCGAAAGCCACGTTTTACACATTTCTCTTTTTAGAAATACATATAAACTTGGCACGGAATCATGCCGTTATATAACTTTCGGCGGCGTTTTGCCCTTGTGCCGAAGTTTTCTTCAAATTCGCTGTCGGCGGAAATAATATATGCACCGCGCACCGGATTTTCCGCAAGGCGTTCCCCCAAAAGATGCTCAAGGGCGGCTACTTCCTGCGCTGTACCAAGGCGTTCGCCATATGGTGGATTTGTAAATACCATTGTACCCGGAGCAGGAGAAAAGTTTTTCACATCAGCTACAAAAAATTTGCAATGCGCGTCTACACCGGCAAGCTTTGCGTTTTGCTTTGCCAATTCTATTGCCGCAGGGTCAATATCAAAGCCTATGCCCTCAAAGGTGCAGTCTTTGCGTATTTCGGATAAAGCCGCGTCGCGCACATCTCGCCAGATTTGCTGTGGTATAAAATTGTAATGCTCCGCCGCAAAGCGTCTGCGAAGTCCCGGTGCCATGTTCATAGCCTTCATGGCGGCTTCTATTATCAGGGTTCCGCTGCCGCAAAACGGATCTTGTGCGTGGGTGTCGGGGTAAATGCGGCCAAGGTCTATAATGGCGGCGGCCAAGGTTTCTTTTATAGGCGCCTCCATACTGTTTTTACGATATCCGCGTTTGTGTAAGCCGTCGCCTGAGGTGTCAAGCATAAGCTCCACATGATTTTTACGTATAGAAAAACGGATTTTATAAAGCTCTCCGTCCTCTGGTAAGCTATTTACATTATGTCCTTTTTTCATACGCTCTACTATAGCTTTTTTTACAATGCTTTGGCACGCAGGTACGCTGGATAATGTGCTTGACAAGCTACTACCCTTTACAGGAAATTCAGCATTTTCAGGCAGTAATTCCTCCCACGCAACTGAAGATACGCCGTCGAAAAGCTCGTCAAAGGTTTCGGCAGTATAGCTTTTAAGCAAAATCATTATGCGCTCTGCGCAGCGCGAATTGATATTAGCCGCTGCAATTACCCTTTCGTCGCCCTTAAAGGCAATGCGTCCGTCTGTAACTGCAATATCGGTTGCACCCACGCGTTTAAAATCAAAAGCTGCAGCACTTTCAGTGCCAAAATAACATGGTGCTATTAAATCATAAATCAAAATAAGTATTCCTTTCGGATTTTATAAAATGTGTCGTATATAGTATACCATAATTCTGCAAATTTGTGATATACTTGTTATATAAATTTTTATAAGGAGAACTGATATGACTGTTTCGATAATCATTATATCATTACTGGCAGCATTTGTGGCGGTTTTGCTATATAATATGTTTAAGCTGTCGGTAAGCGCACGCAAGCTTTCACCTGAGAAAAAAATATATTCAGATGATGAGGAAATGGCATTTGCAAAACGTTGTGCCGAAATGATACGCTGTAAAACCGTATCAAGTAAAAATGAATATGACGACACTGAATTTGCTTTGTTGCGCGGTGTTGTAGAAAAGATGTTTCCTAACGTATGTAAAATGGCTGAAAAGCATATTTTCAGCGACGATTGTTATATTTATAAAATAAACGGTAAAGACAGCTCTCGCAATATCATGATTATGTCCCATCACGACGTTGTAGCGGCAAGCGGAGAATGGCAGCACGAGCCATTTGGCGGAGAAATATACGAGGGTAAGCTTTGGGGCCGCGGCACCGTAGATACAAAAACTCCCCTTTATGCGGAATTTGAAGCTATGGAAGCTTTACTGAAAGACGGTTTCGTGCCCGAATGTAATGTGTATATCGGTTCTTCGCATAACGAAGAAATAGCCGGTGATGGCATACCCACAGCACTTGCATATTTTAAAGAAAATAACATAAATTTTGAAATGATTTTAGACGAGGGCGGCGCGATATTAGACGCACCTGTAGGCGGTATGAAATGCAAATGTGCAATGATTGCCGTACACGAAAAAGGCAGGCATAGCCTAGTGTGTACCGCCAAGTGTGACAAAGGCCATGCCGGGCTTGCACCCAAAACGGACACACCTGTTGTACGCATGTCGCGGTTTATTACAGAAATAAGCCGTAAAAACATATTTATAAAACGCATTTATCCCGAAGTAAAAGCCATGTTTGAGGCAATGAGCCCATATATGACATTTCCTTTACGCATCGTATTTTCTAACCTATGGTGCTTCTCTCCGCTGCTTACCTTTTTGATGCCAAGGCTTAACCCGCAAGCTGGTGCAATGGTGGGAACAATGTGTACTTTTAACGAGATACACGGCGGCAAGCGTGGGCTATTTCAAAGTGACGATTGCACGGCAACTGCGTTTTTGCGATGCGTAAACGATAAAGATTTGCACAGCGATATAGAAACTTTCAAGGGCATAGCCGATAAATATAATATTATTGTTTCAAACGGAGAAGGTTGCGAATATCACCACCCCGCTGACATGAGCCTACCTCCATTTGCATTTATACGCCAATGCGTGGGCGACGTGTTCCCACATATTGCATCTGCCCCGTTTGTACTGCCTGCAGGCACAGACGCGCGCCATCTTACCGAAATCTGCCCTTGTGTTATTCGCTTTGCACCCATAGATTTAGATAAGCAGCAATTTGCAAGCGTACATTCCGAAAACGAAAACATAGATGTTCATACAATAGCAAATGCCGTAGAGTTTTATAAAACCGTTGTTCGCAATTATAAATAGTTTTGATTTTTCATCTGCAATAAGATGCATGTGAAATAAGTTTTCATGCAAATAATACCACAGACTTATTCGTTGAGAATAAGCCATACAAATAAAGTGCATCTCGAAGGAAAACAATCTTCGAGATGCACTTTTTATTTAGCGTAACCTTAAAAACATTTACAAATTAAATCATGGCAATGCTAGATGCAGACACAATCTTATGCCACATCGGCTCCGCTATATCTTGGCATTTCGCTTTTGCTGAATATGGCAGTGTTGGCGTTTCAAGTTCCTCCAGCGTATTCGTTTCGCCGTCTAAATATTCCCCAATACGCTCTTGTGCGCTGCCAATGCGCTGCAAAAGCCCACCAATTCTAATATCAAATACATCTAGCCCTGCAATTTTGTTTTCGTGCTTCCACTGCATGCGATAAAGCCCTGCAAAATTCTCTACACGTTGTGTAAGCTGCGGCAGCATTTCTGTTTTGATTTGCTTTAGCTTGTCTTTGTTTTTACCATGATATGCATTATGTATATCTAAGCCCACACGGCATTTAAGCTCTAACGCCGCACACATTGCCTCTTGCACCTTAAACAGCAATGCCCATTGTCCACCCTTACCGTGCAAAGCTTTTGCGCAATTTGCAAAATGCTCACTGTAAGCGTTTGGCTCTATTTGTGCATCAAACAAGCCGTCCATAATATCTTGATACAAAATGTATTTAGGCGGATTAATTCCACATCCGCCCGGTGCCGGATTGTGGGGAGTAAACGCAGAATTATCAAGCAGTAAAAATTCCTCTAAATTGCCGCCGGTACACTGCGAAAAACGCTTTGCAAAATCTTCTTTAGCGTTTTGCGCGTAGCAAAGCTCTGCCCAATATTGTAGCGCAGGCAGCACTGCAAACATGGAACATTCGCCGCCATTATCACCCCATGCAGTAACCAGTACCTCGCCTACTCCATGCGCCACACAGCTTTCGTGTGCCAAATCTGCAATTTTTATACTGAACTGATTGTTCGGGTTAAAACCGGTCCATTTCCACGCTCCGCCTGCAAAAATGATATTATCGCTCATTTTGGCATGGCTATCCAGCATGGCATTATATGTTTTAATGTTTTCGGAATAATAATCCCAATACACAAGTGTAGTATCCTTTGGAATAACCTCTTTTATTTTAGGGTTTATGTTACAATCGGGTGCGTAATAATCGCCTCCGCTTGCCAAGCGAAAAAACATGTCACTCCAAAGCATCGGCTTAAAGCCGTGCTTAACTGCAATGTCATGCACGCGTGTAAAGTGTTTAAGCATTACATCAATTCTTGGCTGATATCCGTGCTTATCTAAATATTTTCCAAGGCCAACCATATGCGCTTCGTCCATACCTATGTTAATACGGCGGCTTGTAAAACATTCTGACATAGTGCTGAATATGCTTTCTAACAGGTCATATGTTTTTTCTTCGTCAGCCAAAAGAATATCACCAAAATCCACAATATCGCCAAAAGCGTCCCACTTCAGGGTTTGTCCAAGATGTGCCAAGGTTTGTATGGCAGGTATTAGCTCAATCCCAAACATGGAAGCAAATAAATCCATTTCACGCAGCTCGTTCTTTGTAAAAAATCCTCGTTTATAACCAAAATATGGGTACTGTGGCAACTCAAATGTGTCCTCCATATAAAGCTGTATTACAGTATATCCCATTTTAGCAAGGGTAATTACAAGTTGTTTGAAAGCAGACATATTAAGCACGGCATTTCGCGAGCAATCCACCATTAAGCCTAAATCATTATAACAAGCCTTTTGCGAAACATCTTCGGTGTTGTTTTTTTGTGATTGTTCTTCCAAAAGCAAAAATGCGCGCCATAAAAGCGCCGATTTTGCAACAGTAATATAACATTCGCTTTCTGTAAAACGAAGTTCTATTCCCTTTCCGCCCTCATTTATTATAATATCTCCACTATATTTTATTCCCTGTGGATAACAAGCTGCAAACGCTTTTAGTTGCTGTTCTGATAAACCTTTAATCATATATTGCTCCCCTATTCAGTTTATTTGTTAGTTATATTATAAAACTAAATAATATAAATGCAAACTGTAAATATAAATAACTAAATTTCGGTATGATGCAATTTTAAATTAAATTACAGAAACACGCAAACAGCGGTACTAAATTAGTCTGCATGATAGACCGCAAAAATATTGGGTGGATTTTTATGTATTCAATTTGATTTTATAATTAAGCATAATAAAATATAGCCACTGATAATTAAATATATCAAAATTTATTTTTCAAAAATATCTTTAATTGCCCTTTTAGCTATTGACAACTAAGCATATTTTATAGTAATATATTAAGGCGGCACTTCGAGGGCTCGGTTTTGCGCCCATAGCTCAGGTGGATAGAGCAACTGCCTTCTAAGCAGTGGGCCAGGGGTTCGAGTCCCTTTGGGCGCACCATTTTAAAAGCATTGCGCAAATGCATTGTTTTTTTACTTTTTCGAGGCGTTTAATTTATTGCCGCTCGCGTTTTTTATGGCAAATGGTTTTGCCAAATATGCCTAATCTGCAAGCTTTGAGCGTGCAGGAATAATGTGGTGGTTGTAGCGTAGTTGGTTAGCGCGCCAGTTTGTGGCACTGGAGATCGAGGGTTCGAATCCCTTCAGCCACCCCACAATGTTAAAAAGGCAAATTCGCAAGAATTTGCCTTTTTAACAACATATTGGGCTGTCGCCAAGTGGTAAGGCAACGGACTTTGACTCCGTCATTCCGCTGGTTCGAATCCAGCCAGCCCAACCAAGATAGGTTGACAAATTCCAGCGATGGAACTTGTCAGCCTTTTCTTTTTAGCTTATAAATGTAAGGGGGGCAAACTGTGTTCGCCCGAATGAATTGCCGCCATTATCCGATATTGGTAAAATCATTGATAATGAAATTTTAAAATTAAATACCATATATGAAAATGTAGTTGTAGATAAATATTGCATTATGCCCGACCATATTCACGCAATTATAA
>JAVWZM010000086.1:0-8621 GCA_036661035.1 Oscillospiraceae bacterium | reverse complement strand
GAAGCTAAAACATGCCATGACGAAATAGAAGCTTTTTACATTGACGCTCTTGACACAAAGGCTCTTGATGACGAATATGAAAAACTGATTTCGCTGTATTTTTAATTCTCTATTTGTAAAATTTTGCCGTTTAAACGTATTATATTTGTAACCATTCTTTTATATTGCACAAAGGTTTTTAATTTGGTTTGTGCATTATAGCCAATGCTACAAAATGTGCATATCTCACAAAAATTACACAGTTTTTTTGTGACAAGTGAGAATTTTAGTGATATAATAATCACCGTTGCACAAATACGTGCACAAGAAAAAGGAGATTATATATTATGAAAAAAATTACTTTAGTATCTATCGTTTTAGCTTTGGCAGTTGCCATGACATCTTGCGGCACAGACAAACCTGCAAGCGCAGCTAATTCCACAAGCGCTTCCGCCAGCACATCTATGGCTGACTCCAAGGTTGCTTCTTCAATGGCAGACTCCAAGGTTGCATCTTCTATGGCAGATTCCAAAGTTGCTTCCTCTATGGCAGATTCCAAGGTTGCTTCTTCTATGGCAGATTCCACAACAACATCTGTTGCTAAATAATTTGCGTTTTACATATTACAGCAATTTTACTTTTGATTGCTAAAGCCCTCGTCTTTGCTGTATGCAACTTGACAAAAGGTTGTTTACAAAGACAATAATAAGTCAAGTTGCTATAAAGCGTATATTTGCATATAGACAAATGTATAAATGCCCTGCGGCAAAAGCTGCAGGGCATTTTATTATATTATTATCTTTCAGGTACCAACAAGCCGTAGCTGCCATTTTTACGGCGATATACTACGTTAATTTCGTCTGACGCTGCATCGCGAAATAGGAAAAACTCGTGCCCTAGCATATTCATTTCTAAAATAGCCTCATCTACACTGGAGGGCTTAACATAGAAGTGTTTTTCTCGGATAACATTATACGGCTCGTCGTCTGCCGTTTCGTCTTTTGGCATATCCTCCGGAATTGTTTGATATAATTTGTTTTCAAGACGCTTGCGATTTTTAACAATGCGGCGCGACAGAACATCTACAGCTATATCTAAAGCGTCTTCCATGCGATCTGCAGATTTTTCCGAACGCGATACAAAGCCTCTGTCCTTGATAGTGACCTCCACTGTTTGCCAATCTTTTTCTACGGTTACTGTTACTTGTGCCTCCGCCTCGTCTGAAAAGAATTTGTTCAGCTTTGTAAGCTTTTTATCCACTTTTTCTAAAAAGTTTTCCTTTAAGCTGACTTTTCTACCTGTGCATGTGATTTTCATAACAAAGCCTCCTTACTATGAGATATATGCAAATCAAAATGGCAATTACGGGGAATTTGCAGCTTATTATATGTGCGTTTATAATATCCACCATGAAATGCATTTCTATCTCTGGTTTCATTATATCATAGCTTAAAGATTAAGACAATAAAAAATATGCTAAATTTACAGTTTATTTTATTATAATTAACATTTATTATGCAATATTTACAATATATGTGAAAATGTTGATAAATTCGCCATATAAATAGCGGTCTTGCGCATAAACAAAATGCACAAGACCGCTTTTGCTACTATTAAACATGTTTTGAAAGTGCCAAGCTATCTGCCCTTGCGAGAATAGCCACCGCCACGCCGTGCCTCGGTAACACGCTTAAGGTCGGATATTTTCTCCTCGCTACGTGTTTTAAATTGCGCCATCATGTCCTCGAAAGTAGGCTCGCCTGCTACCGGTGCTGCTGTACGCGGCTGCCATGTGCGGCCTGTATCTGCGCGCGGCTTTGGGCGCTCCATGGTGCGCTTAATCGAAAGAGCCACCTTACCGTCCGGTGAAATGCTAAGCACCTTCACCTTTACCTCTTGCCCCTCGGACAAGACGTCTGTAAGCTCTTGTATATATTCATTTGATACCTCGGAAATGTGTACCATGCCCGTAGAGCCGTCTTCCATTTCCACAAATGCGCCAAACTTTTTAACGCCTGTTACTTTACCTGCTACAATACTACCAATCTCTAATGCCATGAACTGCGTTAACTCCTTTTATATTTGAATATTGAAAAGCCAAACGGCATTCCTCAAATTTATTTGCCCGACATATCCACAAATACGCGTTCGTCCGGCCTTGCATAGCCTAAACGGTCGCGTGCAATGCGCTCGATAAGCTCGTCTTCACTGCTGGTTTCCAAAACGCGCTTAATTTCTGTATTTTGGGCTTTCTGCGTTTCAATCTCTCCGTGCACAGCCAAAAGCTGATTGCGATTTGCCACAATTTCCACCTGCGTTGTGATAAGCGACACAACCAAATATAGGCTGAGCACACAAGCACCCAGCCAACCCAACAGCGATGTTAATTTTGTTTTTGGTTTTGTTTTGCCGTTTTTCATAAATGCCTCGTGGTGACAAAATTGTCATAACTGTTTTGTGCCAAAACAACAAGATTAAATCTATTTCAATTTGAATTATACAACACTTGCAAAGGCTTTTGCAACTGTTTTACGTTTTTTATATGTGATTTTTTATCTTGTGAACGTTTTTTTGCATTTAATGCCACTATTTTCTTTTTTATAAGCAATAATAGCGGCGATAGAAGATATTTTTTGCATAGTGTAAATGGCAATATCAGCAAATTATATATTGTGTGTGCTATAGCAAAAAGCGACGGATTTACACATATTCGCCACGCAAAATATCCAAACAGCAACGCCGCCATGGTATACCACCGCGGAATACCTGCATAAAAGCGTGTACTCGCCGTGCTTGAATAGAGTATGGCAGACAAAACAAAAATGCCTATATCCAGCACAAATACTACTGCCTTATTATTTGGCAGCAAAAGCCTTGCCATGGAATAAACAGCCGATAAAGCAAGCCCCAAGCCTAATGCATAAAAGGCGTCACACAAAGCAAAACGCAATGGAATATACGCTACCACTACCGCACCAGCCTTTTATAAAACGGTTGAGATTTATCTTTTTTAGCTGCATATTGGATATATTCTATTTCGCCCAAAACCTTTACTTCGCCTGTTTGTACCGAAAGCTCGCTTACACGGATATCCTTGCCGCCTATCACCAAGGTGCCAAGCTGTGTTTCAAGGGTTGCCGCGTATTCGTCGTATGACACTATGGATATAATGCCTGTTGCACTTAGCATGCGCCTGTTTTCTATTACTAGCTTATGCGGCTGCACCGGGCTTAGCACGGCATTTTGTTTTTCAATCGTCATTGTTTTTGGCACCTCTCTTTACACTATAATTATGCAAAGATAGATGCGCTTATGCAAAAAACAATTGCTACAAAAAGGCTGAATGGCTGATTAATAAAGCTATATCAAGAAAGGTCTATGGATACGGCTATATCAATAAACAGCTTATTGGTAAATCCATATCAAGAAAAGGCTTGCGGCTAAAGCCATATCACAAAATATCTTTAGCTATTCGCCCTCGATTACCTCGTACATTTCACGCGGCGCGTCCTTGCCGGTAGGCGTTTGCACGGAAAGCACTTTGATTTTTACAGGCTTATTGCCAAAAACTATTTCTACGATATCGCCTTCATTTACGACATAGCCCGCCTTTACAACGCGCCCATTTACTGTGATGCGCCCTGCGTCGGCTACTTCGTTTGCAACTGTGCGGCGTTTTATTACGCGGCTTACTTTTAAAAATTTATCTATACGCATTTGCTATTCCTCCAAAAAATTACAGCCGCCCCGCCTTTATTTTGCAATAGCCCAAACTAAATTTAGGTTATCACAAAATACAAGCTGAGCGGCTGCATAAAAAGCTGAGCTTATTTGTTTACAGCGTCTTTTAGAGCCTTACCTGCTTTAAATGCCGGTGCAGTTGTTGCCGGAATTGTGATTTCTTCTTTAGTGCGAGGATTGCGGCCCTTACGCTCTGGGCGTGCGCGTGTTTCAAATGTGCCAAAACCAACAAGTGCAACCTTGTCACCGCTAACTAAAGCGTTTGTGATACCATCGAGAATTGCAGCAACTGCCTTCTCTGCGTCTTTTTTGGTAAGTTCGGCATCTGCCGCTACCTTTGCAATAAGTTCTACTTTTGTCATTAAAAAACCCTCCGATTAATTTATGTTCACAGATTATTTATCTGTAAAACTCTCTTTTGCTTTGCGCCAAAGCGCATCTGCTTGCTGTGGTGAAAGCTGTGCAAGCTCTGTACCGCTTTCGGTGGCAAGCTGCTGTACTTTCACAAGGCGTTTCACAAACTTGTCTGAGGATAGCGTAAGCGCTTCCTCGGCGTTTACTTTTATATGCCTTGCAACGTTTACTGTGCTAAACAGCACATCTCCAAGTTCTTCTTGGCTTTTGCTTTGTTCGCCGCTTGCTATTGCCTCGCGCAGCTCGGCAATTTCAAGCTCCAGTTGCGCTAATGCAGCGTCTGTGTCGGCGTATTTAAAGCCATAATCTCCTGCGCGCTTGCCAAGCTTTTCGGCGCGAATAAGCGCAGGCAGGTTCTTAGGCACGCTGTTAAGGTTATCTGCTACTGCTTGTCTGCCTTTTTCGGCACGCTTTAGCACTTCCCAATTGTGCAGCACCTCGGCGCTTGTACTTGCTGTAACATCGCCAAAAACATGTGGGTGACGGTATATAAGCTTTTTGCAAATGCCATCGCATACATCGCTGAACGTAAACGAGGCTTTTTCCGCCTCCATTTGAGCGTGCAGAGCTATTTGCAAAAGCACATCGCCTAATTCTTCGCACAATAAATGAGCATCTTTTTGTTCTATAGCATCTGCCGCCTCGTAGGTTTCTTCGATGAAATTCATCTTGATGCTTTCGTGGGTTTGCTTAATGTCCCATGGGCAGCCGCCGTCCGGTTTTCTAAGCAAAGCTACTATTTGCAAAAGGTCGCTTATGTCATATGAAGCTTTTTGATTAAATTCCACCACTACAGATAACACGCCCTCTTTTACAAATTGCCACGCACCTCTACAGGCACATATTGATTTTACTGCATTACAAGCCAGTTTGCAAGGAAAATATCAAATTTTGTTGATATTTTATAAAATAAAAACATAAATTATCTAAAAATGTCATAAGGTACAAATCTATACAGCTATTTTATCGAATTTTCCCTGTTACGGTACTATTTTTATCTGCTACTACAAAGCTTGCTTTACGCCTGTTCAAGTTTGCCCCCGCACACATTACAAAAGAGGGCATCTTCCTCTACCTCCGCGCCGCACTTTGGGCAAAGGTTTAATATCGTTGCCGCAGCTGTATTATTTGCACCGGACAGCTCTTCTATCTGCGCTTCGATACGGGTAATAGTTTCAAGATATCTTTTTACAAGCAAGGTGTTTTCCTGCCCTGTTTTATACAGCGAATGAATTAATGCGCCAAGCTGACGCTGTGCCTTGGCAAGATGATTATCAAGCGCTATTAAATCTACCTGCTTTTTGCCCTTTGCCGCTAAGCTGCCTGCTGCCTTACCTGCTGTGGATACCGCTTGGGCACTTGCCGCCGCCAATCTTTCAATTACTGTCATATTATGCCTCTTTCCCCGCTGTTGCGGTGTTTGTTTAAGCAATTTGTATTGCGCATGCACGTATAACATGCATAGGATAAGATTTTAAGCAAAGAAACGCAAGGTACGGTTCATATTCCTATAAATTCTCTTAGCATGGAGTGTTGAGGAATAAAGCCGTCTTGAATTGCAGAGCATTTTTCAAACTGCCCTATTAATGCGTTTAACATTGGCGCACATTCGCTTGTTTGCGGCAATACGCCCTTAAGCGAGGTTACAAAGGGCGCAAGACAGCAAATTTCGTAGGAAAAGCTTGTGTCCATAAGCAAATCTGCGCTTGGCTTATACACCTTAATGTATTTGTCCTCGCCCATGCAAACATTATTCCACATTCCAAGAGTTTTTTCAAGAGAATGTCCACGAAACTTATAATCTCGCACCATGCGGCGTGCAAGGCGTATATCTCTGGTAGCTAAAAAGCGAAGGCCTGAGTCTGAATATTCCTCGCGCAGACCTGCGTAAATTTTATACACCTTATCGGCAGGTATCACATTTACAAGGGCAGGGTTAAGGGCGTGTATGCCCTCTACCACGGCGATGCCGCCGTCTAGAGATATGTGCATGCGCTCTTGCTTGCGCGTTTCGGTAACAAAATCAAACTCGGGTAAATCCGCTTCGCCCGTGCTTATAAGCGTGTTTATACAGGAACTGAACTCTTCCGCGTCAAGAGCAGTTACGTTTTCGTAATCTTTACTGCCGTCAGGCAAATGCGGATATTTGTCGATGTTTTTAAAAAAATTATCGAGAGAAATCACTTCGGATTTATGCCCCTTTGCGGTAAGCGCTGCCGCAATTTTATGTGCTGTAGTGGTTTTGCCTGAGGCAGACGGCCCTGTAAGCATTATAACCCTTGCGCCGCTTTCTATCGCCTCGCGTGCGGCGGCATCGACACGGCTTTCGTATTCTATCTCGCAATGGCAGGCAAAGCTTGCCGCGCTTTCAGCGGCGGTGTTAATAAGGCCTATTTCCACTAGTCTTTTAGGTATCCATATAGCCGGCATAAAATTCGTCAACTCCTTTTTTACGTTCAATAACAGTATCAAATCTGCTTAAATATTCGTGTGGATATTTATAATTGAAAATGCGCTCTATTCTGCCGTTTGGTGCGCAAAGCTTGGTAGAGCCGCCTGCGCCCGCCGAAAGTATGCTGTGTACTTCTTCCATGATAAAGATATTATACAGCCCTTCCTTGCCATTAAGGCAATAGCCGGTGTTTTCAAGGCTTTGCAAGGTGTTTTTTTGCCTGTAGAGATAATACGGCTCATATCCGCTTGTGGATAACCCTTGGCAGGAATTAATCATTGCCGCAACATCTGCGTAAACTTCGTTTTGGTTTTCTATTACTATGTTGGACGCACGCTTTAAGGTAAGCGTGTGTACGGTAATGTTTTCGGGGCGCAGCGACATCACGCCTGCAAGGCTTTCTTTAAAGCTTGGCAATGTATCTTTAGGTAGGCCTGCAATTAAATCCATATTTATATTATCATGCCCCAGGCTTCGCGCGGTATTAAAGCAATCTATAATATCCTTTGCGCTGTGCTTACGGCCTATTGCCACCAGCACCTCGTCGTTTAAGGTTTGCGGATTAATCGATATGCGCGTTGCTCCGTATTTCTTGATTATATCAAGTTTTTCAGCCGTTGTACAGTCCGGTCTGCCTGCCTCTACCGTATATTCGCGCAATTTGCCGATATCGAAACATTCCCTCACGGTTTGCATCAGATGCGCCAATTGCTCGGCACTGATAGAGGTGGGTGTGCCGCCGCCTATGTATATGGTTTCAAGCTTTAGAGCGTTTCTCTCGGCAAGCTGTGATATAGCGGCTATTTCTTTTTCAAGTGCCTTTAGATACGCCGGTATCAGCGCCATGGATTTATCCACAGAACGCGACACAAAGCTGCAATAGCTGCATCTTGACGGGCAAAATGGTATGGAAATATACAGCGAATACGAACGCGCAGTATTAAGGCGCATTACAGGCTCTTGTACATGCGCCGTGCGCATGGCAAGGTCGATTTTATCTTGGTTTACATAAAAGCTGTTTGCAAAGGTGTTTTCTACCTCGGCATCGGTTTTGCCCTTTGCCCACATATCATGTACAATGCGCACAGGGCGCACGCCTGTAAGCAAGCCCCACACGGGCTTTCGCCCTGTAAATTCACATAAAAGCTTATATAAATGCGTTGCAATTTCAAAATCCTTGTCGCCGCCATTGTGCAGAGCAGGCGCAGTTATTTTGGCATATTGCAGCTTATTGCCATAACGCACACCGCAAAGAATATTGGCTTTATTAACACGTACTAATATTACATCTTGCTTATGGTGCTTTGTTTCAGCACAGATGCGTGCAGACGGAAAAAACACGCGTGCAAGATGCTCTGCCTCGTAAGTGGACGAAAGCCCACGCACAATTATTTTCATAATACGGCGCGCAGATACGGGTTGTGGCTAAGCTCTGCTTTCATGGTAGAAAATCTATCGTGGCCGGGCAAAACCTGCACATCTTCGCCCACCTCTTTGCCAATATGGGCAAGGCTTTTGTTTAAAGCGTCAAAATCTCCACCCTCAAGGTCTGTGCGTCCCACATCGCCTGCAAAAAGCGTGTCGCCTGCAAACATTACATCTGCGCACAAAAGGCAAACGCTACCGGGGGTATGCCCCGGTGTAAATATGGGCTTAATGCAAATATCGTCCACATTGATTTCTGTACCATCTTGATATGCGATATCATACTGCATGTTGAAAAGCTTTGCATCAGCACTGTGCATTACAAGCTTTGCGCCTGTTTGCGCGCAAAGAGATGCCGCCGACGCAATATGATCATGATGCCCATGGGTTAAAAGTACATATACTAGCTGTGCGTTATTTTCCTGTAAAATTTTAGTATATTGCTCCAGCTTTGCCGCAGGATCTATTATTATTGCTTTTGCGCCGCTGCTGATAAGCACAAAGGTATTTGTGGCATAAGGATATGGCCCTTCAACGTGAATAAGTTTCATAATGCACTCCTTTGATTATTTTTTGGATAAAACAACGTATTATTTTAACCGTGCATGTG
>JAVWZM010000085.1:0-8633 GCA_036661035.1 Oscillospiraceae bacterium | reverse complement strand
CTCTACCTTTTTTTCGTTTTATTTGAGCTCTATTCGTTGCGTACCCCAACATTTAGTATAGAGCCTTATTATTATTATTGAGGCCATTTAAACAGCATATAAGGCTAATTTTTTTTAGAGTCCTCTTGATTGCTGTTTTTAATTTCAAAATGTATAAGAAGGCTAAGCAAGGCGCGCAGGGTGATAATGGCACCAAGCACTAAAAGCTCGCTCAGCTCATGAACAAGCACGGTTTTAAGTATTTCGGCAGCCATTTTAAATTCAAGCCCCGTGGCAAGGCCGTTTGCAAGCTCAAATTTAATAGGGTGGCTTTTTTTCATGAAAGTGTTGCCGATATAATGCCCAAAAGCCTGAACGGCAGATACGCATACCACAAAAATGCCCACCAGCTCACACAATGGAATAATAACCGGTAAAATGGTTTCAATTACATGCTGAAAAAACATAATAACCTCCACGCGCTAATTTTGCGCTATTTTAATACAATTTGAATAGTAATACTATTGTATACTATCTGCCGAGGTTTTGCAATATGTGATACAATAACCGCAAGCGATTTGTGCTTGCATGGCGACTGCTTTGCCCCTGCTCCGCCCGGTGGGCTAATCATACTGCTTGCGGCGCGATTACGTATGTCGTTTACTCGCCACTAAAGCGGCAACCGTAAACACGGCGAATAATGCTATGAAAATTTTATTTTTATGGCATAATATTGCTGAAAATCGCGACAAAATATTACAGATGGTGAATAAGAAAACAGCTATAAGATATTATACTAAAAAGAAAAGTCTTGAAAACAATAAGTTTCAAGACTTTTTGGCTCCCCCTGTTGGACTTGAACCAACGACCCTGCGGTTAACAGCCGCATGCTCTACCGGCTGAGCTAAGGAGGAATATAAATGTATCGGTAACACGTTTATGGCGTGATTAACGAGTACTTTAAAAGTATACTAAGTAATCTTGGTTTTGTCAATGCATTTTAAGAAAATTTTTATTTAAAAATTTATTTGTCACTTATTTGGCAAATGTTTGCACTATTTTAGTTTTCTTTATACATTTTGCTAGTTATATTTTGAAAATTCGATTGAAATTAGTGTCAATTACAGCTATAATATTAGGTATTGTATAAAAGGAGCGTCTATGAAGAAAAACGGCTGGTTTGCTATATCCAAAAACTTGGTTTACCTTACACAGGTAGGATTATCGGTGGCATGCCCAATAATTTTGACGCTTTTAGGTGCAACTTGGCTGCAAAACAAATTCGGCATTGGAATGTGGATTTATATTGTTGCCATAGTGCTTGGCATAGGGGCAGGCGCTTGCGCCTTTATAGATTTCTTGCGCACGTTTTTGCGCAAGATAAATAACGGGAAGTGATAATATTGAAAATACAAAAAGCGACATGGCACGAAACTATGCATATCACAATTGGCGTTGCCGCTTTTAGCGTTATAATGAACATTGTGTTCGCGGTAGTGGGGCGTTGGGATTTGTCGGTGCTTTTAGGCACCGTGCTGGGTGCGGCGTTTGCGGTGGCAAATTTTCTTTTAATGGGCATTACGGTACAAAACATGGCGAAGGACGCAGACATTAAGCATGCAAAGCAGGTGTTTCAGTTTTCCTACAGCTTGCGTCAGCTTGCTATGGTGCTTGTGGTTATTCTTGGCTTTACGGTGCATCTGTTTAATGGAATTGCTGTGGTGATACCACTGCTTTTCCCTAAATTTACAATATTGGTTATGCAGATGATGGGCATGTATAAGCCCGATAAAAAACAAGAGGGGGAATTAGATGAGCGTTGATATTAAGGGCGCCGAAATATTTTTTAGGCTACCCATTTTTGGCGGTATTCCAATAACCGAAACAATAGTAAACTCATTTATAGTTATGATTGTCATTTTGGGACTATGCATCTTCTTAACCCGTGGCATGACGGTGCGCGGCACGGGCACAAGGCAGGTAATAGCAGAGTTTTTGGTTGAAACGGCGCAAAACTTTGTAAATGGCAACATGGGCGAACGCTTTGCTTATTATTCACCATTTATAGCGGCTATATTTTCCGCGTCGCTTATATCAAGCCTGCTAAGCCTTATAGGCATGTACCCGCCTACAAGCGATTTATCCACTACCTTGGCGTGGGCAATGCTGGTGTTTATTCTTATTACCTACACCAAAATACGCACAGGCGGTGTGGGTGGCTATCTGCTTGGCTTTACAAAGCCTATATTTATCCTTACGCCATTCAACATTTTAAGCGAAGTTGCAACGCCTATTTCAATGGGATTTCGACATTTTGGCAACATAGTGTCGGGCAGCGTCATCACTGCTTTAGTATATGCGGCGCTTGCGGCACTCTCTACTGCGGTGTTCGGCTGGTTGCCTTTGGCACTTGGCACTATACCTATCTTACAAGTGGGCGTACCTGCTGTATTGTCGGTGTATTTCGATTTATTCTCAAGCTTTATGCAGGCGTTTATTTTCTGCATGCTCACTACATTATATATAGGAAACGCGGCAGAGGAATAACCAAGCTTAAAGTATACAGAAAAATTGTTTAGTTACCCAATTAAAAATTTACATATTAAAATATTAGGAGGAACATTATTATGATGGAAAAAGCAATTATCATGGCAGGCTGCGCTGTGGGCGCAGGTTTGGCACTTATCGCAGGTATCGGCCCCGGTATCGGTGAAGGATACGCCGTAGGTAAAGCTTGCGAAGCAATCGGGCGTCAGCCGGAGTGCAAAGGGCCGGTTACATCTACCATGCTTTTGGGCTGCGCAATCGCCGAAACAACAGGTATTTACGGCTTTGTTACAGGCCTATTGCTTATATTTGTGGCACCGGGCCTATTTATTAAGCTGCTGTAATGCCTAAAGTATTAAGCCGAGCCTTTAAAAGGTATTACCCAATTTTAGGGGGATAGACATGAAAGAATTTCAGGAATTAGTAGGGCTGATGCCTTGGACATTCATCTTTACTATCTGCAATTTGCTTATTCTTACAGCAGGTCTTAAACATTTCTTGTTCAAGCCCGTGCAAAAGATATTCGAGGCGCGCAAAACGCAGGTGGACACGCTGTATACCGACGCCGAAACGGCAAAGGTAGAGGCGCAGGAGATGAAAACAGAATACGAAACTCGCCTTGGCGAGGCAAAGCAAGAGGCATCTGCCATAGTAAAATCGGCTACTGCAACTGCCGCTGTGCGTGCAGACGAGCTTTTAAACGCCGCTAAAGAGGACGCCGCCGCCGTGAAAGCAAAGGCAGAGGCAGACATTATCCGCGAGCGCAAAAAGGCCGCAAGCGAGCTGAAAAATGATATTTCGTCTTTGGCTCTGGATTTAGCCGGCAAGGTAGTGGAAAAAGAAATAGATCCTGCCAAGCATAAGGCTATTATTGACGAATTTATCAATAATGTGGGTGATGCGTCATGACGGCGGAAAAGGAATTTGGCACAGCATTGTATGAGCTTGCCAAAGAAGAAAACAAAGAGGACGCAATATTAGAGGGGCTTACAGCCGCTTTAGATGCGTTTGCGGCAAATCCGGAGTACGAAAAGCTGCTTTGTAATCCAGCCATTAATAAGGACGAACGTATCGGCCTTATCGACAAGGCGTTTGGCGATAAAATAGAACGATATGCAGTAAATTTTTTGAAAATATTATGCGAGCGCACTGCTTTACAAAGCCTTGCAGGCTGCATAAAAGAGTTTAGAAATTTGCTGTATAGCGACAGGGGCATTTTGCCTGTGCTTGCTAAAAGCGCAATAGAGCTTTCAGAGGAGCAAAAGAAAAGCCTTACCGAAAAGCTTGCGAAAATTACAGGCAAAACAATATTACTTACATGCGAAACCGATGCCGCGCTTATAGCAGGTATACGCATTTCTTACAGCGGCGTGTGCTACGACGACACGGTAAAGCAAAGGTTTGAATCCTTGCAAAAGGCATTACTTTTTGCATAAAACTATAAAGATATGAAAGCTGGTGGGATATATGCAGCTAAAACCGGAAGACATTTCCAAGATTATCAAAGAACAAATCAAGAACTACGATAACAAAATAGAATGTACCGAAACCGGCACAGTAATACTGGTTGGCGACGGCATCGCAAGGGCGCATGGCCTTGAAAAGTGCATGGCAAACGAGCTTGTGGAATTTGCAAACGGCGAGTTTGGTATGGCACTTAACCTTGAGGAAAACAGCGTTGCACTTGTTATCCTTGGCTCTGACGAGGGAATTAAAGAGGGCGACAGCGTTAAGCGTACAGGGCAGGTAGTAAGCGTGCCTGTGGGCGAGGCGTTAATCGGCCGCGTTGTAAACTCTCTTGGCGCACCTATCGACGGCAAAGGCCCAATCGAAACTACAGAGCGCCGCCCTATTGAATCAAATGCCCCGGGCATCATTGAGCGCAAGGGCGTTACAGTGCCGCTGCAAACGGGTATTAAAGCTATCGACAGCATGATACCTATTGGCCGTGGCCAGCGCGAACTGATTATCGGCGACAGGCAGACGGGCAAAACCGTTATTGCTACCGATACCATAATTAACCAAAAAGGCAAGGACGTTATCTGTATTTACGTTGCCATAGGGCAAAAACGTTCTACAGTGGCACAGCTTGTGGAGGGGCTTACCGCCGCAGGCGCAATGGATTATACCATAATCGTATCGTCCACAGCGTCCGAGCTTGCGCCGCTGCAATACATTGCGCCTTATTCGGGCTGCGCAATGGCAGAATATTTTATGGCTAAGGGCAAAGATGTATTAATCGTTTACGACGATTTATCTAAACACGCCGTGGCTTATCGCGCCCTTAGCTTGCTGATTAGGCGTCCGCCGGGACGTGAAGCTTATCCGGGCGACGTGTTCTATTTGCACAGCCGTTTGTTGGAGCGCGCGGCACGCGTGGCACCGGAATACGGCGGCGGCAGCATCACTGCTTTACCTATTATAGAAACACAGGCGGGCGATATTTCCGCATATATCCCCACCAATGTTATATCCATTACAGACGGGCAGATATTCCTTGAAACAGAGCTTTTCCATGCAGGCGTAATGCCGGCTGTAAACCCTGGCGTTTCCGTATCACGCGTTGGCGGCAACGCACAGATTAAAGCCATGAAAAAGGTGGCAGGCACGCTAAAGCTGGCCTATAGCCAGTATCGCGAGCTTGCGTCCTTTGCACAGTTTGGCTCCGACCTTGATGCAGATACCAAACGCCGTTTGGCGCAGGGCGAACGCATTGTAGAGGTGCTAAAGCAAGGCAAAGGCGAGCCTATCAGCGTGGAAAAACAGGTTTGCATCATCTTTGCTGTTATAAATAACTTTGTTCAAGACGTGCCTGTAAACAAGGTGCGCGACTATGAAAAAGAATTGTACGACGAGATGGACGCACGCTGTGGCGACATTTTGGAAGAAATACGCACAAAAGGCGAGATGTCGGCAGAAACCACCGAAAAACTAAAATCAGCTTTGACGGACTTTACAGCACGTTTCATCAAAGCGTTATAGAGGAGGGATAGCTAATGGCAGCCTCATCTATGAAGGATATTAAGCTGCGTATACACAGTGTGGAAAGCACAATGCAGATTACCAAGGCAATGGAGCTTGTAGCGTCCTCTAAGCTGCGCCGTGCAAAGGAAAAGGCAGAGCAAAGCCGACCGTATTTTGACGCACTGCATGCTACATTAACTGATATTGCATATGGAAATACGGAGTTTGAATCGCCATATGTGGCAAAGCGGCAAGTAAAATGCGCGTGCTTTGTAATAATAGCAGGTGACAGAGGTCTTGCTGGCGGATATAATTCCAATTTATTCAAGGCATTTGCGGCAAAAAGCATTGATATGCCAAAGGTTTGCGCATTGCCAATAGGCAAAAAGGCGGCGGAATATTGCAGACGCAATAATATAAGCACGGTTAGCGACGCATACGGCGTGGCGGAAACAGTGTCTTTAGGCGATTGCTTTTCCATTGCAAGCATGCTTAGCGGCAAGTTTTGCGAGGGAGAATTTGACGAATTGCATGTGTGTTACACCAATTTTGTTTCCATGCTTTCTCAAGAGCCTGCGGTGCTAAAGCTTTTGCCGCTGAATTACGAAGCCCATGGCGAAAGCCGCCAAGCCACCAACCAATTGGTGCTGTACGAGCCATCTTGTACAGAAGTATACGACGCTATTGTGCCGGAATACGTTGGGGGGCTTGTGTATGGCGCATTGCGCGAAAGCATTGCAAGCGAGCTTGGCGCAAGGCGCACGGCAATGGACGCGGCAAGCAAAAACGCCAGCGAGATGATAGAAGATTTATCGCTGAGATACAATCGTGCGCGTCAGGGCGCAATTACACAGGAAATCACAGAAATTGTGGCAGGCGCGTCATAATAATGCAGACTTTGCACATGGATTTATCTGAGGATTTATTCCGACGACATGTCTATTATCTTAATAAAAGGAGATTTGCTAATGGTCAGCCAAAACAAAGGCATAGTTACCCAAATAATAGGGCCTGTGCTTGACATCAAATTTGCAGATGGGCAATTACCTGCGCTGAATAACGCCATTAAAGTGCAAGACGGCGAGCGTACAATTACGCTTGAAGTTGCCCAGCATATAGGCGACAACGTAGTGCGCTGCATTGCGATGAGCAGCACAGATGGCTTAGTTCGTGGCATCGAGGCAGTGGATACAGGCACTTCGATTACCGTGCCGGTGGGCAGAGAGTGCCTCGGGCGCATGTTTAACCTGCTTGGGGAGCCTATTGATAATATGCCCTCACCCGAAAATACGCAGCAATGGCCTATCCACCGCTCAGCACCGTCATACGACGAGCAAGAGTCCACTACTGAATTACTGGAAACAGGCATCAAGGTTATAGATTTAATTGCCCCTTATGCAAAGGGCGGTAAAATCGGCTTATTCGGCGGTGCAGGCGTGGGCAAAACCGTTATTATCATGGAGCTTATCAACAACGTTGCGAAACAGCATGGCGGCCTGTCGGTATTTACAGGCGTTGGCGAGCGCACACGTGAGGGCAACGATTTATACAACGAAATGACAGAGAGCGGCGTTTTAAAGAAAACAGCTTTAGTATACGGCCAGATGAATGAGCCGCCGGGGGCACGTATGCGCGTTGCCTTGTCGGGGCTTACCATGGCGGAATATTTCCGCGATGAAGAAAACCAAGACGTATTGCTGTTTATAGACAATATCTTCCGCTTTACACAGGCGGGCAGCGAGGTGTCTGCGCTTTTGGGGCGCATGCCGTCTGCTGTTGGATATCAGCCTACCCTTGCTACAGAAATGGGCGCGCTGCAAGAGCGTATTACATCTACCAAAAAAGGCTCTATCACCTCGGTACAGGCAGTGTACGTACCTGCGGACGATTTAACCGATCCTGCGCCGGCAACTACCTTTGCGCATCTTGACGCACAGACGGTTTTGTCACGTAGCATTTCTTCACAGGGTATTTATCCTGCTGTAGATCCACTGGAATCTTCTTCGCGTATTCTTACGCCGGACGTTGTGGGCGACGAGCATTATAATGTGGCGCGCGCTGTGCAAAACATTTTACAGCGCTATAAGGAATTGCAAGATATTATCGCGATTATGGGCATGGACGAGCTTTCCGAGGAGGATAAGATTACCGTTGCCCGTGCGCGTAAAATTCAGCGTTTCCTATCGCAGCCATTCAGCGTTGCCGAGCAGTTTACAGGCATGGAAGGCAAATATGTGCCGCTAAAGGAAACCATTCGCGGCTTTAAAGAAATTATCGAGGGCAAGCACGACGATTTGCCGGAATCTGCATTTTTATTCGTTGGCACTATAGAAGAAGCGATAGAAAAAGCAAAAACATTATAACCGTCATATAGATGCGAAAGGGGCTTTGCATACATGGCTAATTTTCATTTGCAAATAGTTACGCCGGACGGCGCGTTTTACGACGGCGATGGCGAAAGGCTGATAGTGCGCGCTATTGACGGCGACGTGTGTATCCTTGCAAACCATATCGAATATCTTACCGCCCTTGGCAGTGGCGAGGCGCAGGTAATGACAGACGGCAAGGTGCGCAAGGCGGCTTGCCACGGCGGTATGCTAAGCGTAAAAGACAATATGGTGCGCCTTGTTGCCACCTCTTTTGAGTGGGCGGAAAATATCGACAAGGATCGTGCCGAAAAAGCAAGAGAGCTTGCCCAAAAGCGCATAGACGAGGCGAAGGACGCGGCGGAGCTGGAGCTTGCCAAGGCAAAGCTCTTGCGCGCGCTTACACGCCTAAAGGTTGTGGAGTAAAAACCCACGGCAATATGCGTAAATTCAGGCTAATGCAACACAATAACAAAGCTTGGCTTATCCTATGTATTGCGTGCGACAAACCGATTTAGCAAATACAAAGTGATAAATAAGTGCGGTTTTAATTGTGCATGTGCGATAGCGCGCACATTAGAATAAGCTTTTAACAAAACAATGTAAAAGGCAAGAGAAAAATATGGCTTTGTGCTATGTGTTCTCTTGCCTTGTTTATTAGGCTCTTTGTCAAATGTTGGGGTAGTCACCCATAAAAAACAGGCTCTTTGTCAAATGTTGGGGTAGCCACCTATAAAATATGAATTGCGCCAAGGTGTTCTATGCAAGAATGCCTTG
>JAVWZM010000084.1:0-8634 GCA_036661035.1 Oscillospiraceae bacterium | reverse complement strand
CCTTTCCGGTTACCATTTCGGTGACGAAAGGGTAACACTCCGTAGGAATTCGTTATCATTGCGCCGCGCGCAATATCATATTATTTCCCCTGCTGACAGGAAAAATAGAAAAAAACAACAGGAATAGTATGCAAAATGCAATTACATTGCAATATACCGCAGAGATTGCAAAAACTCTACGAACACGGCACAGAGTATATTTTTACTACGATAAATTGCTGTAAATTTCAAAACAGGGGCTGAATAAATCAGCCCCCGTTTTATATTGCAATTATCGTTTAATTTTAAATACACATTTTTTTACTTTTGCACAGCCTTCGGCGGCTATTGTGGGTTTATGTGGTTCTTCGGTAAGGAACACCACAAAGCGTCCTACGCCCAAAATGCCTGCGCCGCTGGTTTCTGCGTTCCACGTGCCAAAATCGGTTTCGGCGTTAAATGGAGTAAGCTCCTCCACGCCGCCAAGGGCAACCTCAAACAGCTCTGTACCCTCGATATCTGTTTGCAAGTCCATGTAAAGGCTATGGGTTTCAAAGGCAAGCTCCTCTGTAGGCTTTGGCTCTGCCTCCATTACATTTACAAAAACATTGTCGCCGTCTATCACAGTTTTGCCAAGGGGCAAAGATGTGAGATTGGTTTTTTCGATAAAATCAATGGCTTTATCTAAGTTTTCGTAAAGACCTGTATATTGATTAAGATTTTCTAAAGTATCGTATATCATACTTTTATCCTCATTTCGTAATAGGCAAAGAAGCCGCCGCAACGCTTTGTCCTACGCGGCGTGTTTTCTCGTCCGGTGCTTCTGGGCGGAATTTAATATCGGGATATTCTTCGCTTAATACCTTGGAGGCTACGTCCATAATAATGTCGCCGCCCTTGCCGCTCATCACTCTGCCAAGCATAAGTACGTGATGAATATTGTAGAATGTGGCATATAGTGCAAGGCTATGGCCAAGATATACGCCGATAGAATTGTACACCTTAATAGCGCGCTCGTCGTCTTGCTCCATCAGCTTTTGTACTTCCTTCAGCTTTTCGGCAGGGGACTCGCCTGTTAATGTAATGCCGGCACGCGGTGCAAGCTTAATTACGCCGTCTTGGCTGAAATATTTAACGCCGCAACCGATATCGCCACTCCATTCGTCTTGCATAGCATCTGGCTGTGCGTCTACAGGGGCAAATGCAAGCTCGTTGAGCCAGCCTGTAATGTTGCCGTCTGCGTCTACATAGCCCACTGCCTCGCTTGTGCCCATTGCAATGCCCAAAACGCCGTTTTCCTCAAGGCCCATTGCGCCGGCAAGTGCTGTAACGTCGCCGTCGTTTGCCACAACTACAGGCACATCTTCGCCGATTTCTTTAGCTGCACGTGTGTAAATATTTTTAACCTTGGCGTTAAAATCCGCCTCGTTTACCTTTAAGAAAAGGCTTGCAACCATGCATTTATTATCCACATAAACGCCTGCGGAGGAAATACCGATACCGTCTACTCGCGGCATTTTGGAGGCGGCGGTTTTAAACGCTTCTACTATGCCGTTATAGTGGTAATCCGGATCCGGATTGGTTTTCGGAAACCACACTACTTCTTCGCTGTACACTGCCTCGCCATCGATAACCGCGCTTACCTTGCGGTCGGAGCCGCCTGCGTCAAAGCCTATGCGGCAGCCGTTCATATGGCGGCCGATAGCCTCGGATTTCTGATATTCTTTCGGACGGTTTTCGTATGGTACGCTTTCCACCACGAAGTCAGTTTCGTATACGCGCTCCATAAACTCTTTATCAAAAGCCCTTGAGCCGTTTGTGCTATAAGATTTTTTTACGCTGTTTGCCACAGTTTCGTCGCCGCAAATAGTTACTTTAAAGCCGCCCTTGCTCCATAAAAGGAATTTAACAAGGCGATCCACATAGTATGCATCTGCCTCTTGCATCTCGGGTGTGCCGTAAATATTTGTAAGCCAAGTGGCTATTTGCCCTTCGCTGCGCTCTACAGCTACACAGATAGGTTTTTTTGCGTTTGCAAGATAGGTTTTAAAAAATTGGCCCAGTGGCACAAAGCCTTCGTCAAGCTCCGGAATGTTTTTTACGGGAATATCAAGCCCTAAAAATTTCATAGTGAAAAGCTCCTTTAAATACATTTTAATAGTTTTAGTCAGCCTATAGTTTCTAGTATAATTGTAGCATGTTTATTTGTCAAATTAATCAAACAAAAGCATTAGTTTTTTGCACAAAAGGCCACTATAGCATAATTAAACGCCATAGCAGCCCTTTTGTTTTAGTATGATATTATTTCATATGCCGCAAGATACAAAAGATGCCGCATAATCGCGCTTAGGTTAAAGCCTAGCCCTTGATGCCGCCGCCTGTTACACCGGCGATAATCTTTTCCGACAGGAATACATATAGTATTAAGGTTGGCGCAAACACTATGATAACAGCCGCAAACATGCCGCCGTAATCGTTGGTGTACTGCATGCCCTTAACCATATTGTAAAGGCCTACCGCTATTGGGCGCACTCTTTGCTTTGACGCAAAAAGCATAGACATGAAAAACTCGTTCCATATAGTGATAAAGTTGAAAATGGTTACCGTTACAATGCCGGGCTGTGCCAAAGGCAACATGATTTTCCAAAATGTTTTCATTGGGCTACAGCCGTCTATTGCCGCCGCCTCCTCATAGGTGGTGGAAAGGTTTTTGAAAAACGACAAAAGGAAAAACAGCGTAAACGGCACGTTCATTGCTATGTACAAAAACACGATAAGTCCACGTGTATTGGCAAGCTTTAGCTTTGTAATGATAGAGAAAAGCGGCATTACAATCATAATTACCGGTACGCCCAGTGCCGCGGCAAACAAGTTTTGCATCATCATATTACCACGGAATTTAAAGCGCGAAAGCGCATATGCCGCAGGTGCTGCCACCAGCACTATCAGCGAGCAGGAAATAGCGGTATAAATAAGGGAGTTCATAAAGAATATATTTACTTTTTGGCTGTTCCATGCGTTGACGTAGTTTTCAAAATGAAAACCCGTTTCAAAATAGAACAATTTACCGCTTAATATTTCGCTTGTAGTGGAGAAAGATGCCAAGAACACCCAGCCCACAAGAAGAACAGTGAATACAAACCAAATTATGCACAGTAAGTAACCTGGGATTAGTGATACTTCTTTTCTTAAGCTGAAATGCTCTTTAATCTTTTTTTCTTTAGCCATCACTATTCCCCCCTTACATTTCGACATCGTCGTTTTTGACGATGAAGTTGGTTAAAGCAAACGCCAGCACGACTATAACTGCCATCATCACACCGATAGCCGCACCCACGCCGGAGTTTCGCACCGCTTGCGACGCATTAGACGCGCCAAACACAAGCTCGTACATATAGTTTAATGGCATTACCGTTTGATATGAAAGGTTTACCGAGTCAAACACTTGCCCCCAAATGAAGAAACCAACGCTTGACACAGTCCACATTACAAGGTTTGTGCGGATAGAGCCACGGAGCAATGGCAAGGTGATGCGGAAAAACTTTTGGAATACATTTGCGCCCTCGATTGTTGCCGCCTCGTAAAAATCCACGCCTATACGGTCGATACCGCTCATAAATATCAGCATATGATAGCCTATCATACCAAAGCAATATGCTATCAACATACTCCAAAATTTATGTGCCGGATCTGTCCACATGATATTTTCAGCGCCAAAGAACCCACGTATTGTATTAAACAGACCGAAATCTTCTTTATTAAGTACAAAATACATCCACATGGTACCCATGGCAACTGCGGAAACAAGGTTTGGCATGTAGATAACACTGCGGAAAAATTTGTTTCCGCGCAAGCCGCTTGTAAGTATTACGGCAAACGCCAAGGCAATTATCATTACCAATATGCCGCCTACAACCCACAATGTTGCAAGGTTTATCATTGCTTTTTGAAACATTGTGTCTTGAAATGCGTTTGCATAGTTTACGCCGCCGTTAAACTTCCATGAAGAAACAGGGTCCGTAACACCCTCTACCTTAAAGAAACTCATAATCACCGTGCGTATTACAGGATAAAGGAATACTATGCCAAATAATAGCGTAGCCGGTGTTAGAAATGTCACCAGCATGGCGGTATTATCTCGGCGTAGCATGCCACCTGTTTTTTTGCTTTTACCCATTGCGTAACCCCCATTTAAAAGTTTTCTTATAATACGGTTTAGCTGTTTACAAAGCGCCGAATTTAAAAAATGGATTGCAACCCATTAAATCGACAATGCTAAGGCTATTGCATGTTCACGCACACACAAATACCATAAAATGAGGCGGCAGCTACGCCGCCGCCTCATAAGGTTGCAAGGTTGAAAACGCGCTAATTATGCAGCTTTTTGTGTTTTTGCAAATGCATCTGCAAACTGCTGTGCATCTATTTTGCCGCCAATCATTTTTGCCATGTTCTCTTTGATGGAAGCGTTTACGTTAGCATCATTTTCCATGTCTACAGCCCATGACAAGCGCTTTGTTGTGCTGTCTAGGCATGCTTTTGCTTCTACAAGAGCGTCAGGCCATTTAGCATCGTTTGCCATTGGAACACCAAGTGTTTCTGTGGCAAGAGTTTGGTCCCATTCGCCGCTTGTAAGGAACTCGATAAGAGCAAATGCTGCGTTAGGATATTTGCTTGTTTTGCTTACTGCAAAGCACTGTGAACCAAATTGGTTTGCCTCTGGGCCGTCGCCGCCATCTTTGATAGCGCCTGGGAATGCAAAGGAGCCCCATTTGAAATCTGCAGGAGTTTCTTTTTTGATTTCGTTAGGTAGCCATGTGCCGTTTAGGTACATTGCTACTTCGCCGTTGGCAACTGTGCTCTGGCCTGCTGGGAATGCGTTGCCGGCTGCGCGAGGATCCATGTAGCCTTTTTTAACAAGCTCTTCAATAACTTTGGCTGTTTCAAGCACTGCAGCGTTAGCAAAATCGCCTGCTGCTACTGCTTTAGTTGTGTCTGCGCCAACGATACGATCCATAACATAACCAAAGAATGCTGCCATGTAAGCATCATCAACAGTTAATGGAATGAAGCCTGCTTTTTTAAGCAATTCGCAAGCTGCCATAAACTCGTCCCATGTTTTTGGAACAGCTTTAATGCCTGCTTTATCAAAAGCTGCTTTGTTGTACATTGTTACAAATGTAGATGGCTGATAAGGAACGCATTTCATTTTGCCGCCGCCAAGCTCTTTGGCTAGGTTAATAAGAGTTGCGCTCTGTGCGCCTTTTAGAGCGGAAGCTTCATATAGAGCATCAATGTCCATTACATATTTGCCCCATGTGTTGTTTACGCGCTCGATATCCTCGTCGAAAAGGTCGATTGTTTCGCCAACGTCTAAGGCAGGAGATAGAGTTTTACGTGTGTCGCGGCCACCGGCCCAGTTTACTTCAACTTCTATGCCTGTTTTGGCTGTAAATGCATCAATAGCTTTGGATATAACCATACCCTGAGGCTCTGTTTCAGACCACATTGGCCAATAAACCAATTTTGCGCCCTCTTCGATTGGGCCTGCTACAGCAACGCCTTCCTCTGCCGGTGTGCTTGCCGGTGTGCTTACTGCCGGTGTGCTCGCTGGTGTGCTTGCCGGTGTGCTTGCGGGCTTGCTGCCGCAGCTTGCCAGCATTGTTAGTGACATTGCAGCTGCAAGTAACATGCTAAGTGCTTTTTTCATATTATCCTCCTAAAAATTAATCTTATTTGTCTAAGGCAAACCGCCTTATCGCACTTTTAAGTATAGCCTTTTGCATGATTATATCAACTGTAATCTTGCTAGTTAATTTATATATATTGCTTTTTGTGCAAATAGTATAATATTTTGATACCGTTTTGTAATTTTATATGCACATTATGTACAAAAGGTATCGTTTGTTTTTGTACACAAGTCAAAAGTACTATTTGATAATGATTTTTCCTTGTAAAAATTAGATTGATAATGCAAAGCAGATGCCCTATAATGATATTGTAATTAAAATATCATTATTCAATACACAATTAATCTAAAATTGTATGTTTTTATACCATTTTTATGCAATTTGATTTTTACCGCAATTTTACTTTTCATTGTCCTACTAAATCCCTCATCTTTGCTGTATGCAACCTCGCAAAAGGCTCGAGTACAAGGACAATAATAAGTAAAATGCTATATATTAAACTAATAATTCGGAGGCAGTATGAGCAATATTAGGCGCGATATATCCAACAACTCTGCTCCATATTCGCAAATGAAGCTTTTATACATTACCACCTCGCAGTTTGGTGTGGATTGGCATTCCACGCCTCATATGCATAGTTGCCTGGAGCTGTTTTATTGTGTAAGCGGTGAAGGGCAGTTTCGCATTGAAAGCGAAACGCTGGGTGTGCAAGCCGGCGATTTGGTGGTGATTAACCCAGGCGTGGAGCATACAGAAATAAGCTTTCCCGACACTCCCCTTGAATATATTGCCCTTGGAATAGAGGGGCTGGAATTTTTGTTCGACTCCGACCGCGACATAAAGCTGCGGCTGCATAATTTTAACAATTCAAAGCAAAATTTACTGTATATATTGCAGACCATGCTGTACGAGGCGGACGAAAAGCCCGAAGGCCACGAGCGTGTTTGCGAAAATTTGCTTGAAATATTAATTACATATCTTATGCGCCAAAATGCGTATAAGATTTCCGACATGGCAAACGTACCTATTAATAAGGAATGTTCAGCCGCCAAAAGATATATTGATTCCAATTATACCGAGCATATCACACTGGATTTTCTGGCAGATTTGCTCCATGTAAATAAATTTTATCTTGTACATTCTTTTCATAAAGAATACGGCATATCCCCTATCAACTATTTAATAGACCGCCGCATACGGGAGTCTAAATATCTTTTAACCAATACCAATTACTCCCTCTCGCAAATAAGCAACCTTATGGGGTTTTCGTCCTCTAGCTATTTTTCCCAAAGCTTTAGGCGGCAAGAGCACCTAAGCCCAAACGAATATCGCAAAATAAACAAAAATAATTAGCGGTTTTTTGCTGCAAAACAGTAATTTTGCGTAAAAAGCCATAAAATTGCAAAATATAGCGTAAAGCCCTTTACACAATCGTCCGCTTTCTTTATAATGTAAGAAGTAGCATTTATGTATCGGTTTTGCTTTACGCCAATTTCGTTTTACAATTTTACAATGCGGAGGTTTTTATGGATTATACCATCTTGCGCCCAAAACATGTTATTGAAGTAGACGGGCTTATTTCGGTGCATTATTTTGAATATTCCAGCAACTACACTTTTGACGGAGAAAGCCACGATTTTTGGGAATTTTTATATGTGGATAAAGGCGAATTGGACGTTACCGCCGGCGACAAAACCCAACATCTTAAAAAAGGGCAGATAATTTTCCATAAGCCCGGAGAATTTCATAATCTGCGCGCAAACGGCACCATTGCGCCAAACCTTGTTGTTGCCAGCTTTGTGTGCAATAGCCCATCTATGAGCTATTTTGAGGAAAAGGTATTTTCCATTAGCGATGTGGAGCGTGCTTTAATGGCGCAAATAATAGACGAGGCAGAGGCATCTTTCACCACCTCCTTGTCGGACCCCGACACAAAAGAGCTTGTGCGAAAAGACGAGCAACCCTTTGGCTGTGAGCAAATGATTGTGCTTGCCATAGAGCATTTGCTTATAGAATTTGTGCGCCGCCAAGGCGAGGGCGCTCCGCGCACCACCAGCCTTATCCGCGAAAAATCTCAAAGCGAATTCGTAACGCGTGTGCATAAATATCTTGAAGACAATATTTCAAAGCGTCTTTCTTTGTCTGATATTTGCCGCGATAACCTTGTGGGGCGCAGCTATCTGCAAAAGATTTTCCGCGAAAAAACAGGTGGCGGTGCCATGGAATATTTCGGTGAGCTTAAAATATCCCATGCCAAAGAGATGATACGGGAATCCAGCCATAATTTCACCGAGATTTCCGTTTTACTCGGATATAATTCCATACATTATTTCTCTCGCCACTTTAAAAAGGTGACAGGCATGACGCCGTCGGAGTATGCGTCCAGCGTTAAGGTGCTTGCAAAACGAGGGTTCGACAAGGATTAAAACGCAATTTGCACTATTGTGCATTAACTGTATATCTTCTGTTATTATAAGCACGTTTGTGCAAATATTGTATTGAAAAATCTATTTAAAACACTGCTGATTTTCTTTACAATGTAGACATAGAAACAAGAATTTACTTTTATAACATTAACAAATATAAAGGAGCGAGTAATATGTCCATTTTAGTAAGCGGAGGCGCCGGATATATCGGCAGCCACACATGCATCGAGCTTATGGCGGCAGGCTACGACATTTTGGTAGCAGACAATCTTTCCAATTCCTGCGAGGAGTCTTTAGTGCGTGTAGAGAAAATCACAGGCAAAAAGGTACCCTTTGTAAATGTAGATTTATGCGACCTTGAGGCTACAGACAAGCTATTTGCCGCACACCCTGAAATAAACTCGGTCATTCACTTTGCAGCGCTTAAAGCTGTAGGCGAAAGCGTTAAAAAGCCTCTTGAGTATTATACAAATAACCTTGTAAACACCCTTAATGTATTAAATTGCATGCGCAAATACGGCGTGAAAAACTTTGTATTT
>JAVWZM010000083.1:0-8649 GCA_036661035.1 Oscillospiraceae bacterium | reverse complement strand
ATGTATGTTATCCCTTATTGCATGGGCCCTGTAGGCAGCCCATATTCCAAGGTTGGCGTTGAAGTAACAGATTCTATCTATGTTGTACTTAACATGGATATTATGACACGCATGGGGCAAAAAGCTCTTGACCAACTTGGCAGCACTTCAAACGATTTCGTTCGCGGCCTGCACTCCAAAGCACAGGTTGACGAAGAAAACCGTTACATCGTGCATTTCCCAGAGGACAACGCCATTTGGAGCATCAACTCCGCTTACGGCGGCAACGTGTTGCTTGGCAAAAAATGCTTTGCATTGCGCATTGCATCGTATCAGGGCTACAAAGAGGGCTGGATGGCAGAGCATATGCTTATCCTTGGCCTTGAAGCACCGGACGGCACTATCAGCTACATTACAGCTGCTTTCCCATCTGCTTGCGGCAAAACAAACCTTGCCATGCTTATTCCACCTGAAGTTTATGCTAAAAAAGGCTACAAGGTATGGACAGTTGGCGACGATATCGCTTGGATGCATATTGGCAAAGACGGCCGTCTATATGCCATTAACCCCGAGGCAGGTTTCTTTGGTGTAGCACCGGGCACAAACGAAAAGAGCAATTTCAACGCCCTTGAAAGCACAAAGAAAAACACTATTTTCACAAACGTTGCCCATAACCTAGACGACAACACAGTATGGTGGGAAGGCCTTGACAAAAACCCACCTGAGCATGCTATCGACTGGATTGGCCGCGAGTGGAATGGCAAAACAAGCGAAGAAAAAGGCGCACATCCAAACAGCCGCTTTACAGCACCGGCTATCAACTGCCCGTGCCTTTCCAAAGAATTTGACAATCCGGACGGCGTGCCTGTAACAGCTATCGTTTTCGGCGGACGCCGCGCGAAAACAGCTCCGCTAGTATACCAATCCTTCGATTGGGCACATGGCGTGTTCGTAGGCTCTGCAATGGCATCTGAAACAACAGCTGCCGCCACAGGCGCAGTAGGCGTAGTACGCCGCGATCCGATGGCTATGCGTCCGTTCTGCGGCTACAACATGGGCGATTATTTCGGCCATTGGCTCGACATCGGCAAAAAGCTAGGCGACAAAGCACCTAAGATTTTCAACGTGAACTGGTTCCGTACAGACGACGAAGGCCACTTCATTTGGCCGGGCTTTGGCGACAACCTACGCGTATTAATGTGGATTGTTGACCGTTGCAACGGCAAGGCAACAGCTAAAGAAACACCAATCGGTTTTGTACCAAGCGCAGCAGATATCAACATTGAAGGTCTTAAAGACATTAATCTTGACACTGTTGAAGGCTTATTGGAAATCGACAAAAAGCTTTGGCTTGAAGACGCTGAGGGCGTAGCCGAATTGTATGCAATGTTTGGCGATCGTTTGCCAAAAGAGCTTGCAAAACAGCTTGACGACCAGAAAGCACGCCTTTCTAAATAGAACAAATAAAACGCTGCCGAATGTAAATTCGGCAGCGTTTTTTTGCGTTAATTTGCACACGCTCTGTAGAGGCGTGGCTCTGCTCCGCCCGCGGGATAATCTTGCGCAAACCACAAAATCCGCTATAGCATGATTTTACAAATCATGCTATAGCGGATTTTAATTCTGCGTTTTTGCTAAACAAGGCTAATGGAATAGCTTATTTTACTATTGCGTATTTAATGCAAAAACTCATAAAGGCTTTATTCGCTTGTGCGCTCGGACAGAGGGCTGTAATCATGGCGCTCAGACACGCTCTTATAGGCAGGTCGTATAATTTTGCCGCAATTAATAAGCTCCTCTATGCGGTGGGCACTCCAGCCCACTATGCGGCTCACGGCAAAAATAGGCGTGTACAGCTCAAGAGGTAAATCCAACATGCTGTATACAAAGCCGCTGTAAAAGTCGATATTAGCGGAAACGCCTTTATATATCTTGCGTTCCTCACCGATAATTTTCGGTGCAAGGCGTTCTACCGCAGAATAAAGCTCGTATTCCTCCAAGCGGCCTTTTTCTTCAGACAATGTTTTAACAAAGCCTTTAAATATATTGGCACGCGGATCGCTTAACGAATACACGGCATGCCCCATGCCATATATAAGCCCTGTTTTATCAAATGCCTCTTTGTGCAATAGCGCCCTTAAATATGCGTCCAACTGCGCCTCATCATGCCAGTTTGGCAAGGTTTTCTTCATATCTTCAAACATTTGCACCACTTTAATATTTGCACCGCCGTGCTTTGGCCCCTTTAAGCTGCCAAGGGCTGCCGCAATGGTGGAGTAAGTATCCGTACCGGAGCTTGATACCACATGGGTGGTAAAGGTGGAGTTGTTACCACCACCATGCTCTGCGTGCAGCACAAGGGCAAGGTCTAGTGTACGCGCTTCAAATTCCGTATATTTGCTGTCTGGGCGCAGGATATACAATATATTTTCCGCCGTGGAAAGATTAGGCTGCGGGTTGTGAATATATAGGCTGTTGCCAAGCACATAATGGCTGTATGCCTGAAAGCCATATACCGAAAGCATTGGGAAAAGCGCAATTAGCTGTAGGCATTGGCGCAAAACATTATCTATGGAATTGTCGTTTGCGTTTTTGTCGTAGCCGTAAAGGGTAAGCACACTTCGGGCAAGGGTATTCATCATGTCTGCACTAGGTGCTTTCATAATAATATCGCGCACAAAATTAGTGGGAAGGCTGCGATATTTTGCTATTATATCCGATAAATCCGCAAGCTGTGCCGGCGTAGGCAGAGAGCCAAACAGCAAAAGATAAATTACTTCTTCAAAGCCGAAACGCTTTTCAGAAACAAAGCCCTCAACGATGTCTTCAATATTTATGCCGCGGTAAAACAGCTTGCCCTCGCAGGGTACGGATTCGCCGTCTACGATTTTGCTTGACTGTATCTCGCTTATTTCTGTAAGGCCTGTAAGCACACCATTTCCGTTTAAATCGCGCAGACCGCGGTTTACTTTATATTTAGTGTAAAGATCGGGGCTGATAGTGCTGTTTTCAAGGCAAAGACGGCTAAGGTCCTTTATTTGTGGTGTTACCTCGGTAAAATCAATTATTTGGTTTACTGCCATATGTTTTCCTTCCTTTCTCTATTATATAGCAACTTTAACCTATGATAGATTGTGCTTTAAAGGTTGTAATTGTTGCTATAATCCCCTCGCGGGGCGATTTTACGCACCAGCCATAGGCTTGAGCGCAGTATAGCATTAAAAAATGCTATACGGGCGTATATTTTTATTGATAAATTGCATTATATCAAATAAAAAGCGAAAAAATATGAACAAACGGTGTTTATCCGAAATTATTTTTATCCTCGGTGAAAAGATAAAACATAAATTTAGCGCAAAACAGGCTAAATAGTGTGGAATATATCGTATTGGCTGCCGGATATTTTCACTGCTTTTGTAGCTTGATGCTCATGCTCGTCTTTTTTGTCGTAAGAAAGCCCGCCATTTATATTTTCGTATATAATGTCGCCGTCTTTGTTCGCACCTCGCACAAATGTTTGCAAAATATGTTTATTGGTGCTTTCTTGGCAGCGATTAAACAGCACAATGTCTGCGTCCTCCAGTTTGTCGCTGCATAAATCCGGCATAGCCACTGCATTTAATGGAAATTCTATGCTGTTTGCAATACAAAGATTTTGAAATACAAACCAATGCTTTGGCATAGCTGAATAAATTGTAGGCAGCCACCATGCGCCGTTGTATTCCACTATAATTCGCTTGGGATTATGTTTTTCCTCAAGGGTGGATAAATATTCGGGCGTTAAGTCGCGTTCGTTTTTTACACAATGCATTACTACGTTGTCGTGCAGAAAAAGTGACGGCTTATAATCGCTCTCGCTTCCTTCGCAAATAAGCAAAAGCACCTTGTCGCTTGTGCAAAAATCCGCGTCTGCAAGTATTTCTTGTATAAAGCGTGTTTTGCCTGCACCCATAAACCCTACAAATAAATATACAGGTAAATCGTTCATTATTTTATCCTCCAAATCAAAACAGACAATGGAGCTGCATGTGCAAAACCATTGTCTGATTGTTTCATAATTTTACGCTATAGCGATACTATTACCCCTTGCAGCCGCGTTCGTCCCAATCTTGAAAGTCCTCGGCACAGGCAATGGTATTTGCGTCTATTTTATCACAATTAGCTTTTGTGGTTTCGCAAGGGCTGCTTTTTTCCACGCTTTCGGCAGCATTTTCATCTGCCTTGTCACAAGGCTTTTCTTCGTTTGCGCCGCTATTTTGAAGATTTGCTTTGTCGCTTTCGTCGTTAGAATTATCGCTGCTTTGCGTGTAATCCGGGTGTACTACACCTGTGGAGTCGTCGTCTGCGTCGGCGTCTTTCCATTGCACAGACACTGCATCGTCGTGCTTTTTCAAAATTCCAATTGCGGCAAGTGCTGCCGCAGCGGCAAGCCCAATGGCTACAATATTTTTAAATCGCATAATATTTAGCTCCTATTTGTTTAAAAGTATAAATCGAATAAATTTATTATAGCAGAAATAACTTTATATTGACAGTGCTTTTTGTAGTATTTTTTCAGTAAATATGATAAACTTATAATATAGCAACTTGCTTTATGATAGATGATGTTTTAAATGTTTAAGCGTTGCTATATCCCCTCGCGGGGCGATTTTATGCGCCAGCCATAGGCTGATGCGCAGTATAGCATTTTGGCAAATGCCATACGTTTAATATGCGTGCTATCGCATATGCAGGGCTAAAACCGCGAAAGCCCTTATAAATTATCATGCACCTTGGCAAACGGGAGGGGAGCAATATGTCTGCACTGGTAAGTATAATTATACCTATTTATAATGCTGCGCCACAGCTTGCGCGATGCATCGAAAGTGTGCGGCGGCAAACATATCAAAATCTTGAAATCATTTTGGTAAACGACGGCAGCCACGACGCAAGCCTGCCCATTTGCCGTATGTATGCCGATGTGGATAAGCGCATTGTAATTATAGACAAGCTAAACAGCGGTGTGTCGGCTACGCGCAATATAGCCATAGACGGCGCAAGGGGCGCGTATTTGCAGTTTGTAGATGCAGACGATTACCTTGTGCCCAACGCAACCGAAATAATGGTTACACGCGCTATGGAAACTTCAGCCGATATGGTTATTGCCAATTATTATCGGGTGGACGGCGACGAAATAACAGAGCATGGCTTTTTGCACCGCCGTGACGTAATGAACAGACGCGAATTTGCAAAGGAGCTTATGGAGGAGCCTGCAAGCTTTTACTACGGCGTGCTTTGGAACAAGCTGTATTCAGCGCGCATTATCCGCGAAAACTGCATCAGATGCAGCGAGGAGCTTAAATGGAGCGAGGATTTTTTATTTAATTTAGAATTTATCCGCTATGCCGAGCATTTTTGTGCGGTTTCACAGCCTGTATATTATTATGTTAAAACCGAGGGCAGTATATGCGCCACAAGTATAAATTGGCATAATGTAATGAGTACAAAGCGCAATTTATTCAGCTATTATAAATCGCTGTACATAAGCCTTGGGCTGTATGAGCAATATCGCCTTAAAATTTACGGATATCTTATTTCGGGCGCGGAGCATAGCTAACGCTTATCAAGCTCTAACCCAAGTGTTTTAGAGATTGATGAGTATAAGACGCTGAAATTCTTACTGCTTTATATTCGAATATACTTGCGAGGTGCAAGATATTGTTTAAATGGCTTTATGTAAAAAGCATTTGAATATAATGCCATATTACAGGCACTAAAATGGCAGGAAGAAAATTAGCGGTTTTTATTTTAGCGTCTAATAAAAAGTTAAGCCCAATGCAAATTACAAGGCAATAGCCCACAGCGCATATTTGCAGCAGCAATTCCCCTGCGAGAACAGGCTGTAGAAAGCCTGCCAAAAGGGATATTCCGCCTTGATAAATAAACACAGGCAGTGCCGCAAATATTACACCGCTGCCAAGGGTTGCCCCTAATATCACACTGGATATGCCGTCAAGCACGCTTTTAATCATCAGCACGGAGCTGTTGCCCGAAAGCCCGTCATTTAACGCGCCGATTATTGCCATTGCGCCTACACAATATATTAATGTGCCGCTTACAAAGCTTTGTGCAAAACCTGAAAGCTTAAAGCGGCACTCTATTTTTTGCGAAATACCGCCAAGGCGCGCATCAATGCGCAAAACCTCCCCGACAAACACACCTATAACAAGGCTTATTATCAGCAAAAGCTCACCGCTAGAGGTTGGCTTTGTGTCCACCACGGTAAACATGGAGCTTATTACGCCGTTAAGCCCAAGGATAATTACCGCAAGGCCCAGTGCCTTGTTGATAGATTGCCCAAAATCGGGCTTAATGTGTTTTTTAAGAAACAGCCCAAGGGTGCCGCCTATGATAATCGCAAAAGCATTTGCTATTGTACCTTGCATAAATTCCCACTCCTATTATATTAATTCGTGCTTGTTTGCCTGCTGAAAAGCCTTTCCACTTCGTTTTTAAGAGGCTTATTATGTTCCAAAGCGGCATCTTGCGCAAAAATTGCCGCTGCCTCGTGCTGCGCCGCGCTCAGCACACGGGAATCGGCCGCAAGGTCGGCAATTTTAAGTTGCGGCAAGCCGTGCTGTCTGTCACCAAAAAAGTCGCCCGGGCCACGGGTGTCAAGGTCGTATTTTGCTATGGCAAAGCCGTCGGTATTGCGGCACAAAAACCCAAGGCGTTCACGCACAGCAGGCGCGCCATGGTCGCTTACTAAAAAGCAAAATGCCTCGCCGCTTCCGCGCCCCACGCGCCCACGTAGCTGATGCAAAGACGAAAGCCCGTATCGCTCCGCGTTTTCTATCACAATTATTGACGCATTCGGCACATCTACGCCTACCTCAATTACAGTGGTGGACACCAGTACATCTAGATAGCCGTCTTTAAAGCTTTGCATCACAGCGGCTTTATCGGCGGCTTTTAATCTGCCGTGCATCAGCCCCACACGTCTTTTGGGCAAAAGCGGCAGGGCAACATCTTCGTAATAAGATATTACGTCTTGCATGTCGCTTTCGCTTTCGTCTATAACAGGGCATACTACGTATACTTGCTCGCCGTTTGCAATGTGTTTGTCGATAAATCCATACATGTCAAGACGCTTTTTCGTGGTGAGGGCATATGTTTTAACAGGCTTTCGCCCTGGCGGCAATTCGTCTAAAATAGAAATATCCAAATCCCCAAACATCAAAAGCCCCAGTGTGCGGGGAATAGGTGTGGCGCTCATTACCAAAAGATGCGGATGCTCGCCCTTTGCTGCCAGTAAGCTGCGTTGACGCACGCCAAAGCGGTGTTGCTCATCTGTAATGGCAAAGCCAAGGTTTGCAAACACTATTTTATCAGTAAGCACAGCATGTGTGCATACAATTAGTTGTGCTTCACCGCTTTTTATTTGTGCGCACACGCTTTTTCGTGCCGCACCTTTTATACTGCCGGTAAGTAAAACTACATTTATTCCAAATGGTATAAGCAAATTGGAAAGGCTTTCGGCATGCTGCTGTGCCAATATTTCCGTGGGCACCATAAGAGCAGATTGAAAACCGTTTTGTGCAGCGGCGTAAATGCCTGCGGCGGCAACAAGAGTTTTGCCGCTGCCAACATCGCCTTGCAAAAGTCTGTTCATAGGGCAAGGCTTCACAAAGTCTGCGCAAATTTCTGCAGCGGATTTTTTCTGTGCGTTTGTGGGCGCAAAGGGCAAGCCCTGCCAAAACGCATCTAGATTTACGGCATTCATGCGTGCGCTTGTTAATATATTACTGCGTCCGCGAAGCTGCAAAAGCCCAAGCTGCAAGGTAAGTAATTCTTCAAATATCAAGCGGCGGCGCGCATTTTCTGCGTCATGCCTGTCTTTTGGAAAATGTATGCTCTGCATGGCTTTATATAGCGGATAAAGCTTGTATTTACTTATTATTTCAAGGGGCAAAGTTTCATCAACAGAGGCTGTGCCGCCAAAGGCTTTCTGCACGCATTTTGCTATATATGCAGAGCTTAGCCCGTCTGTTTGCGGATAAATGGGCACAAGGGGCTGTGCCTCGGCACGCTTAGCAGACAAAACCACAGGGCTTATCATTTCGCGCGCAGCCATTCCACCGCCAATTTTGCCAAAGAAAAGATATTCTTCGCCTATAATAAGTGCATCAGCGGCATATGGATTGTTAAACCAAGTAAGGGTAAGCATCGCGGTTTCGTCGCCTGCCGCCACCTTAAACATTTTTTTGCCGCTATGCACACGCACCATGCCGCTTTTTTCGTACACAGTTGCTTTTACGGCACATTTTACATCATACGGTGCAGAGCTAACAGGGTAGGGGGCAGTATAATCGATATAATCCCGCGGATAATGGCGCAGTAAATCCTCTGTAGTAAATACGCCAAGCTTCGCAAAACGCTGTGCGGATTTTTCGCCCACGCCTTTTAAATATTGTATGTCCATACTGTCACCTCCCTTTAATTCTGCGCCCGTATGATATTGCAGTTTAACTGCATTTTGCAATATGTGTGGGCGCGTGCATTGCACGCCCACAGGCTATTGCAGTTTGACTGCATTTCGCAATCTCTGCGGTATATTGCAATCTTGCCGTATTCTCCCCGCCCCTACAAGAGGTTTGCTATTGGTTAGTGCAAGGCAATTAAAAACGCACA